>DAOVCL010000222.1 GCA_030670005.1 Candidatus Zixiibacteriota bacterium
GCCCTCAGAGGAGTCTTTATCCCCATCCTGTGGGCATAGAAGACAGCCTGCCTGGGGGTTATCTTCTCCAAGAGCTTGATAGAGACCACATTTCTGGATAGAGCCAGGGCTACTCTCAAAGTGGTAGGGCCCTTGAAGATGCGGTCATAATTCTCTGGGCGCCAGAGCCCCCTCTTCTCATCGTTCAAGACTATGGGGGTATCATAGATGATATCCGTGGGCTTGAACCCATTGTCAATGGCTGCCGTGTAGACAAATGGCTTGAAGGCAGACCCGGGTTGACGTTTGGCCTGAGTAACCCTGTTAAACTCACTCTCCGCGAAGTCCCTTCCTCCGACCAGGACCTTAATAAATCCCGTGCCTGGCTCAATGGCCACCAATGCCCCCTGGACCTTTTTATACTCCCTCTTCTCCTCTCCGTTCGCCGAATCAGGAACGGGTATGGTATAGACGGTATCACTCAGAGGGTGAGATCTCTCTATCTTGGCCTGGAAATTGTCCAGATTCCTCTTAACCGCCCCCTCTGCTGCCCTCTGCATTTTCAGATCGAGAGTAGTATATACGGACAGCCCACCTCGATAGAGCATCTCCTCACCGTATTTTTTCTCTAAATACCTTCTCACCAACTCGGTGAAATAGGGGGCCTCACCTTTAGCCTCCACATTAAGGTCGAGCTCCAGAGGGAGGTCCTTTAGGCTGTCGGCTTGAGTTTTGGTGAGTTTTCCCCAGGCCAAAAGGGATCTTAAGACCAAGTTCCTCCTTCTGAGGGCCCTCTGGGGGTGATCGAAGGGCTCATACTTGCTGGGGGCTTTGAGGAGTCCCACCAGGAGTGCGCATTGGTTGAGGTCCAGATCCCTCACATCCTTGGAGAAGTAGACCTGGGAGGCTGCCCCTACTCCGTAAGCTCCGTTGCCGAAATAGTTCTGGTTGAGATACATCTGAAGGATCTCATCTTTGGAGTAGGTCTTCTCAATCCTGAGGGCGGTAAGAACCTCCTTGACCTTGCGGGAAAATGTCCTCTTAGGGGTTAAAAAGAGGGTTCTGGCCAACTGTTGGGTGATGGTGCTTGCCCCCTGGACAAGCCTTCGTGCCTTCATATCTGCCCAGAGGGCTCCGGCCATCCGATGGAGATCAATCCCCCAATGCCGATAGAACTTCCTGTCCTCGGTGGCCAGAAGGGCATCTATCAAATAGGGTGGGATATCCCTCAAGGGAACCAGAACCCTTTTTTCCTTATAATATTCCTTGATCTCCTCTCCATCTGCAGCATATACCCTGGTGATCAGGCTGGGCTCGTAGCTTTCCAACTGAGCCAGGGAGGGAAGGCCCCTGCGGTAGGTAAACAGAAGGGAGAGAAGCACTACCAAGACAAGGGTCCAGAGCACCCCACAGCCAATTATCACCCTCTTCTGGGTCTTAAAAAATTTCTTAATCATTCTAAGAGAATTATAGGGAAAACCCTGCCCGGAGTCAAGGCAAAAGTGAGGGCTTTATTGGCTGCTCAGGCCTATCTCTGGCAGTGCCTACAGAAGGTGGTAATCTGCCGATTAGGAGAGACCTCGGTGAGGATTGTTCCGCAGACTGGGCAGGGGCCTCCGCCCCCTCGATGCACCCGGAAGAACCCCCTCTCCTCAACTTCGATCTTCTCCCCTACCTTCTCCTTGAGTATTTCTATGGCCTCAGTCAGGACTGAGCCAATGGCTTGGTAGAGGGATTTGATCTCCTCTAAGGAGAGGGTTGAACGTTTCCTCAGTGGGGAGATCCTGGCGGTGAAGAGGATCTCATCTGCATAGGCATTTCCAATCCCGGCCAGGAACCTCTGATTGGTGAGGACATTCTTGATCATCCCCCGGAAATGGCGAAGGTTGGCCTTAAATAGCTCCAGGCTGAGGGATTGATCCAACGCATCAGGGCCAAGCGCGGGGTATTGGGGTATCCCGGAAAAATCGTCATCTTGAACCCAGTAGATCCTGCCCATAAATCGGGGATCGAAATAGCGGAGTTCCTGGCCTCCAGCAAAGCCCAATCTGAGGCAGGTGCGGTATTTCAACCGCTCCCCCCTCTGAGCGAGTTGAAACCTCCCGGAGAGCATAGGGTGAAAGACGAGAGTGCCGGTTTCAAAGGAGAAGAGGATAAACTTCCCCCGTCGTTTGACCGATTGAAGCAGATTTCCCTCAATACCTGAGAGAAGTTGCTCTTGTAGACAGCGGAGGACAAGGGGACGGAGAACCTCGACCCTCTCCACCCCTTTACCCCCAAGCCTTCGATTGAGAACCTCTTTTATCTGCTCCAGGTCAGGCAGCTCAGGCATCTTATCCTTTTCCTAAAGATGCCTGTTTAAGTGCTGATCCAATAAGACCCCCAAGGGAATCCCATCGGGTTCCTGACGAAGGGGAAGTTCTACTTTTGCTTCTGCACGATGAACCATACTCGTCCACTATCTGGCTTAGGCTCGCTCATTTCTTGCAGATTTCCCCAACAGGCAAGTTCCTCTAAGCCGGCTTTCTTTAAGCATTGGCTGATTTCCTCCAGGGAGTATCCGCGCTCCTTATGTTCTTCG
>DAOVCL010000118.1 GCA_030670005.1 Candidatus Zixiibacteriota bacterium
GCAGACCAAGCCAAAAGGGCTGCTACCCCCGCATCACTGATCGAATTTGGATTCCCCTTTCCCGCTACCACTTGGGAAAGCTCTAAAACCCTTAGGGCTTTCTCCATAACCTCTAAGGGGACTCTGGTAGCTCCCTTAGTGGCATCCTCAATCTGGTGAGATCTGACTTCTTTCTCCTCTTGGGTCTCCTTGGGAAGCCTGAAGGCCTCCATCACCCTATCAAAGGCTTTAGAATCTTCATCCACCAGGTAAGTTAGCCTTTGACGCAACTCCTCTGATTCCTGTAGCACCCTGGTCAGCTCTTCGCTTACATCCTGGTATTTCTTCTTACCAACAGTGAGATTACATACCATAGAGACCAAACCAGCAGCCAAGGTCCCTGATAAAGCAGAAACACTTCCCCCACCGGGAGTAGGAGAGGAGGAGGCTAAAAGATCGAGGAAATTCTTGTCAAAACCCATATTACCTCCAATTTTGATTAGACCATTAGCTTAAATAATGAATTAACCGCAGATGAACGCAGATAGACATAGCGCGGCAAAGCCGCAACCAAACAATTCACCGCAAAGTCACAAAGGACGCAGAGTTTAAAGATTATCAACTGATCGTTTTATTTCGCCTCTCTTTTGTTTTTTTATTTCCCTTGCGGTCTTAGCGGTAAGATATTATCCACTAAGTGATTTATTTTTTGCCAAAAAAACAAAGAATTGATCGGATGTTCACACATAGTTGGGATCAAATCATATATTCAATGATCTTCTCCTCAGGGATAAAGGAGGCCAACTGGCTCAAACCCAAGTAATCGATGCTCACCTTAATAAGCTCCTCCTCAGGGAGGTCCAAACCTTTCCCTTTTTGAGTAAGCCAATATCTTCCCGCCTCCAGCAGAGCCTCCTTGGGGGTTAAACCAACGATCTCGCTTCCGGTTACCTCCACGCCTAAACTCTCGGCCTCCTTCTTCACCTCTTCAAACGCCCTATGAGGAGGGGTGATGTTATAGTTGATCAAGTTTATGGAGACCTGAGCGATGTTATGCTCCTCCAGGAGAACGCCGATGGCCTTCACCGCCTTAAGCGATCCCGGAATCCTTTTTGTCTTACCTTTTTCATCCTTGATTATCTTCCCCTCCTTATCCCTCAGGGGCCTTCCACTCTCCCTTATCCTCAAGGCTATCTCATGGGCGATATTTTTGTCATTTGTATTCAGGTTCACATTATAGGCGATAAGGAAGAACCTGGCCCCGGCCATGGTGGCCCCTGATTTAGGATTAAACTCAGAGGGGCCATAGTCAGGCTTCCATTGTGGATCCCTCAATTTTTGGGGCAATCCCTCATACTCCCCCTTCCTCACCGTGGCTAAGTTCCTCCTTTCAGGACGGGTTGCTGCCTCCTCATAGAGATAAATGGGGATACCCAGCTCATCCCCCACCCTACGAGCATAGCCGTTTGCTATTTGGACACAGTCCTCCATTTTTACCCCACTTACCGGCACGAAGGGAACCACATCTGTGGCCCCCATCCTGGGATGCCCCCCCCGGTGACGGCTCATATCGATGAGCTCGGCCGCTTTCTTAGTGGCCCTAAAGGCCGCCTCTTCCACTCCCTCTGAATTGCCAACGAAGGTAACCACAGTGCGATTGTAGTCAGGGTTCGGGTCCACATTGAGAAGTTTTACCCCTTCCGTCGCCTCTATCTGGGAGGTAATAGACTTGATAATATTGTCATTAACCCCCTCGCTAAAGTTGGGGACACACTCTACAATCTCTCCCATCTCCTCTCCTTTTTGAATAATTCACCACGAAATCACCCAGCGCGGCAAGGCCGCAACCAAATAAGGGCCACAGATTACACGGATTTCACTGAATCTCTAAGACACGAATAAATAGATTTATCACGGAACTACAAAGCTTACACGGAATCACACAGATTTTCTCTGCCGTCAGGGCAGGAGCCTCAAGAGATGGAAAATAGAAATTCCTGAGCCGTCAGATGAGGGCATCTGACGGCGGAAGGTAACAGAATTGGGGTTCTACCACCTCACCTTGATTTCTTTCTTAATTCTACATTCTTCATTTTACATTTGAAGCTTCGCTGAAATATCTGACTGCTGATCCCTGAACCCTATGAACTGTTATTTTCTTAACCTGGCCTTTATTGCCCCAGCCAAAAGGGGAAGCATAATCTCATGGTGGCCAATGAAGGAGAAACCCCTTCCACCCAGGCTGTGTGGCCTCTCCACCACATTTTTCAGGGGACGATAGAAGGGAAACATATCGAAGTTGGCAGTGGTAAAATCAGTAACCCGATAACCGAGGTTACGCACCAGATTCAAAGCCTTGAGGAAGACCTCGGGGAGGATAACCGCTGAACCGAAGTTTACTACCACCCCACCCTGAAGAGAGATCAGCATCTGACAGAAAATCCTGAAGTCTCTCAGGCTGGCCTTCCCAATCACCTCCCCTTTGGAGGAAGGGTGCTGGTGGATGATATCGGTCCCCAGGGCCACATGGACGGTAAAGGGCATCCCCAAACGGTGGGCAGCCCAGAAGAGGCTATGCTTCCCATAGGGAGGATTAAGTTCCTCTATCTTCTCTCCAATAGCCTCTCCAAAACCCAAACCTCTTTCTACCCCCTTTGCCAAGGCCTCATTGATATGCCTCCCGGTCTCTTCACACATACCGAATGATCCATCCTCAAGGGCCCTCTCCACATCCTCAGAGGTGGAACCCCAGAGGGCAATCTCCAAATCGTGGATGACCCCCGCTCCATTGGTGGCCATTCCGGTGATAATCCCCCTCTCCATCAGGTCAATCAGAATGGGGGATAGACCACACTTTATTAAATGGGCTCCCATCATAAAGATTATCGGCTTCTCCTCTTGATGGGCTCTCAAAAGGAGATCTACAAATTCACCCAACTCCTTAGCCTTAAGGATTCGGGGAAGGCTATCCAAGAAGAGATCAAAATCATCCCCCGGGGGAAAGCTATGGGCGAAGTCCTCCACCCTCACCCTCCTCTTTCCTGAGGAGAAAGGACAAAGCTTTGCCTTACTGAGGTCTATCTCCTTGAATCCCGACATTCTCCACCTCTACGGGGGCAAAGAACCTCCCCGGCCTAAACCTGACCAACTCTGCGCTAATGGAACCGATTATCACCTTGGACTTCATCAAAACTGGCATCTTTCTGCGATCATCGGTAAGCCAGATAAGGAGTTTTCCCTTGTGCTTGAAGATACCCGTTCCCTCTTTAAGCTTGGGCTCTATCACCAGGCAATCGAAGACCCCTGCTCCGACCTTAATCCTCTCTCTATTGAGAACTCTCACCTCCAACAGATAGTTCTTTCCGTCTGTATGGCTACTTACCTGAAGGGGATTATCTACCTCTATTGGCTGGGTTCGCACCCAATAGAGGGCGGAGAGGACATCCTGCACAAAGGGGTCCACCTCAATGGTGTCTTTTTCTTCATTGAAGGCTAAGTGTCTCTCCTGATCAAAGTCGGTAAACCTATCGGCCCGATAGCTTCCCTCCCGCAGATGTTTCTCAAACCGCCAGGGGTAGATTCCTTTCTTATCTAAGATGGAAACCACCCGATCTTTTACCCGAAAAAAGAGGGAGAAGACCCGATTGGACCAGGCCTCAGAGATAAGCCTGTAGCAGATCTTGCCCTGATAGATAAAGGGACCTTCTACCCTCATCTGAACCATCCCCGCATTTATCGGCCCATAGCTAAGTTTAAATTCCAGTATCTCCCCGGCCCCAAAGGCATAATTCTCTACCTCCCTCCCCACAGAACCTTCACCATAGGCGATAGTAAGGTTAAGGAAAAAGAGAAGGAGAAAGGCCCCCTTTTTCATCCCTTAAGCACCTTCTGATAGACCTCTTCCGTCTTTCTCACCGTTTCCTGAATCCCAAATTTGCGAACCATAATCTTCCCCTGAGTGGAGAACCTCCGAGCCAGTTCCCTATCTATTAACAGCCCCTTAATGGCCCTGGCCAAGGCCTCAGCATCCCGTGGAGGGACAAGCCAACCATTGACCCCATCTTTAACTATCTCTGGTATCCCACCTGTGCGGGTGGCCACTATGGGAACCCCATAGAACATAGCCTCCAGAAGGGAGGTGCAAAGCCCCTCTAAGTAGGAGGAGAGGATGAAGAGGTCAAGGGCAGAGTAAAGGGGGGCTATATCCCTTTGAAAGCCGGTCAGGATGACCTTTCCCTGAAGGCTGAGAGCCTTTATCTCCTTTTTAAGCCTTCCCTCAAGCTCCCCTCCACCAACGATGACAAATTTAACCTTAGGGAATGAACCCACGACCTCTTTCGCTGCCTGGAGAAGATAGGTCTGGGCCTTGTGAGGGGCTAAGGAGGCGACATTTCCCACCAAGAAACCATCTGGCCCCATACCCAATTCCCTTCTCCATTTATCCCCATCACCCATTTTTAGACGGGTTAGATCCAGACCGCTGTATACAACCTCTACCTTCTCCGGCTCGACTCCATCCTCAATCAGCACATCCCCAATTCGTCGGGAAACAGCCAGGTACCTCTTCACCCCAGAACCGTATTTAAAGCCCTTAAAAGGTGTTCTTCTCAAGTGGAAGTCTACTCGGCGGGAGACCACCAGCTTTGGCCCTGGGGAGAGCATGGCAGCCAGCCAACCGAGAGTGTGGGCATGGGAAGTGTGAAGGTGAAGGATATGTGGTTGAAACCTTCTGATCAGTCGCCCAAGCTGGAACGCTGCCCACAGGTCACCTTCCCCCCTCATTCTCAATGGGTAGACCGGGAGACCTTCGCCTCTCGCCCTTTCGGCTAGTCGGCTCCCCGGTTGGGCCACTATACCCACCTGGTGCCCCCTTGACTTCAAACCCTGAGAGAGAAGGAGAACCTGGGCCTCACCACCCCTCCAGGTGGTGGCCGTATCTACCTGAAGCACCCGCAAGGGATCACCGAGGCACCCTCTCCTTTTCAAAGAGCTTGGCATATCCCAAGAAGCTGTAATAGGCACCAAAGCAAGAGATGATAAATCCCCTCACCCCCTCCAAGAACCCAAGTCTAAGGAAGAACATCTTAAGAAACTTAAAAATGGGACGGAAAAGGAGATCCCAAAAGTGAGATCTCCTCCCCTTCTGGTAAAGCTCCTCGGCCCTAAGGCTCGAATAGCTATCCATCCTTTGAAGATGGAAGGAGAGATTTGGATAAGGGTAGTGGAGAATCTCACCCTTTAGCCTCCCCACTCTCCCCCTCACCTCCACCCTTTCGTGAATCATTCCTCCCACCCACTCTCCCCTCTTCCGATCAAAGAACCTCAACTGATAGTTGGGATACCATCCACAGTGATTAACCCAACCGCCAAGGTAGAAAGCCCTCCGGGGGATTTCGAACCCACTGTAATCCCCCATCTCTTTATCCTTTAAAGTTTCCAGTTCCTCTCTAAGTTGAGGGGAGATGACCTCATCAGCATCCAGAAAGAAAACCCACTGGTATTGAGCCTGCTTCAGGGTCCAGTTCCTCTGTGCCACAAACCCATCCCACTTATGGGAATAAACCCTCTGGGTATACTCCCTGGCAATCTGAGCTGTTCTATCCTGACTCTCTGCATCAACCAGAACAACCTCATCAGCCCAGCTTAAGCTTTTTAGACAGCGACGAATGTTTCCCTCTTCATTGCGGGTAATCACCAGGGCGCTTACCTTGACCATAAGGCTAACTCCCTTATCCGAGGATAAACCCTCTCCAGCTCCCATTTTATCATCCTGAGAACTTCCCGATAGAGACTCAGATCCCCCCCTATGGGATCCGGGATATCTCCACCCTGACCACCAGCAAAGTCCTTCAGCAGGTATAGATTCTCCCCCTTAAAACCCATCCCTTTGATGAAATCAAGATGTTCCAGCGCCATAACCAAGACCAGATCAGCCTTCTCTAAAATCCTCCAAGTGATGGGTTGGGAACGATGGCTGGAGATCTCTACACCTATCTCCTCCATTGTCCTCTCGGCGTTTTCAGAAGGAGGTAACCCCTGGGCCACCCCTGTTCCCGCGGATATAACCCTCACCTCATCTGAGGGGAAAAGACCCCTGAGAAGACCGACAGCCATCGGACTGCGACACATATTTCCCGTACATACCAGGAGAACAGTAAATGGGGGCTGCTTCAACCTCAAACCCAAGATCTCCTCTATCTTCTCCGGCTTTATCCGCCCCTTTCTCAGCAATCTAACCTCAGAACCGGTAAGATCCAGAACAGTAGAGGGAAGACTATCCTTGAGGCGGCCGGCATCGAGAAAGAGGTTCACCTTCCCTTTGAATACGGAATATATCTCCTGGGGGTCTTGCAAGGGGGGGGAACCGGAGATATTGGCGCTGGTGGCGGTAAGGGGAACCTCCAGTTCCCTGAACAGGGAGGAGACCAGAGGTGAGGATGAGATCCTCAAACCCACCCCTCCCGAAGGGTTCACCACCATCTTAGGGACCAATGGGCTGGCCTT
>DAOVCL010000123.1 GCA_030670005.1 Candidatus Zixiibacteriota bacterium
CAGAGCTTCAAAGTGGACGCATTGGTAATCAACCGAGGCCAGGCTGGAGTGGCTAGCACGGGTAGTTTAACCATTGACTTGGGGAGTACGGGTTGCACCCTTATCTCTGATACCACAACTCAACCTTTCCTTATAGGGGATACCGTTAGTTGGACGCTTTCCGCCCCTGATAGCTCCGTCCCTGCCAATAACCTCATAATAAGGATGAGTTCCATTCCCAAAGATGAAAACACGGACGAACCCGCTTTGGTGAGCATTCAATCGGATACACTCATAATCGAGACTGAAAATCGGGCTGATCTATCGATCTCAGCCCAGATTACCGCTCCCCCTGGGGCAGTTGACGATACACTATCTACCGAGCAGCAGTTTATTATCACAGCCCGGGTGGCCAACAAGGGAACTGCTGAGGTAACCGGCTCCGGTGAGCTAACCTTAGATCTGAGAGATTTGGGCTTTTGGACTGAAGATTCGACCAGGACCTTTCTCCTTAATGATTTTCCCACCTGTTCGGTGACCTGGGAAGTCACCGCCCCTGAAACGCCCGTCTCCCCCTCCTACATTCTATTGAAACTGTCAACAGTACCTTTGGATATCAACTCAGGTGACTCAGCGTTTGTCAGCGGGGAAAAGGATAGTTTAGAAGTTATCACTGTCCCCAAGGCAGACCTCAGGTTTAGCGCCTCCATAACCAGTCCACCCGAGGCGCAAGATGGAATAGTCTCCACCGGACAGGAGTTTACGATAGAAGCTTTAGTGGAAAATATGGGAGAGGCCCGGGTTTGCGGCTCCAGTTGGCTTTCCGTAGATTTTGGCCAGACGGGATGCACCACGGATTCGCTGATTAAACCCTTTACCATCAATCAGCCAGTTATCTGGAAGATTAGAACACCTGATAGCCCCAGAGCCAAATCAACCATAACTGTGGAGATCGACAGCTTTCCCTTAGACGAAAACACAAATCAATTCTCCTACTCCTCCCAACCAACGGATAGCATTGAGGTGGAGACAATTGGAGGTGCCTCATTAATTATTGAAAGCCTTTTGGCTCAGCCCTCAGTGGTATCACAGGGACAGGAGGGTGTTTACTTAGAGGTGGAGGTAAAGAATGAGGGAGGGGCGGAGGTTATTTTAGACAGCCTGAAGCTGGTCATTCAGGAGGGATCTGGCATCCAGGACAGCCTCATCAGCCAGCTTCCCGATACGATCGGGGGCGGCGGTTATCCCAAACTATACCAGTTTGGATTGAAGATAGGTGCCAATGCCCCTCCCGGCTGGGTGATGGTTTATAGTCAGGCCTGGGGGAGAGATATGAACAGCGGTGGAACCCTGTCGGATTCCACCGCCCAGAGGCCGGACAGCCTCTTAGTGCAGACCCTGGCGTCACTGGAATACCTTTCCATTGATCCAGATACCGTCTCCAGAGGGCAGGAAAGGAGTTTCTCCCTGATGCTGAGGAATGAAGGCCAGGCGGGTATAGAACTTGACCCTCAGGCTACAACCTTCTCCTTTTCAGGATTCTCGACCTCTCTGGATAGCTCCGGCGGAACAATCATCCCAGGGAGCAGGGAGACCATTTTGACCTTTCTCCCTCAAGTTATTGACACAATTGGGGTTATTGATCTCAGCCTCAAGCTTATAGGCAGCCAAAATACTGCCAACTTCTCCCAGGAGATCCCCCTTCCTGGGGCCCTTCTGGTGCAAACCCCAGCCTCCATCTCCTTTGCTGCCGGCCAGGATACAGTGATCTCCAGCGGAAAGCCGGGGGTCTTTAAGATATGGGTAGATAATTCCGGAGAGGCAGCTCTCAAATTGGAGAAGGCCAGGTCAAAATTTGTCATATTTGATCAAGAGGGGGACAGCCTGGTGGCCCATCTCACCACCGATCCCCCGATTATCCCCGGTGAGGGTTCCTCCACCCTCAATCCCAGCGGAAGAAAGGCAATAAAGCTAAGCTGCTCTCAAGAGGGGAAGACCCAAACCCTTCTTACCTTTGAGGGTAGAGCCGCTGACTCCCTGAGATCGGGAAGCTATAAACCCATAATCTTTCTGGTAGGTAAGGAGAACGGTTATCCTGATTCCCTCTCCTTTGACTCCACCTCAACCCCTAACCTGCCTCAGGTTACCGTGCAGAGAAGGGCCCAGCTTGCCTATGGGGGAGCTCTATCCCCTCGTCGGGTATATCAAGGGGAGAGGGTGGGTTTCTCGGTAGAAGTGGAGAACAGCGGAGAGGCTAAGGTAACCCTGGACTCGACGAGGACGAGCTTCCAATTGGGCAGTTACTTCGCTCATTTAAAGTCAACTACCCATATCCCTGGTGGAGGTTCGGCATTGCTCTCCTTTCAGGAGGAGTGGGTTGACCTTTCTCCATCCCAGTATACAGATCTCAGGCTTACCCTCTTGGGTTGGGAGAACGGGATGGGGTTTGGGGATACGGTCTCCATTTCAGATACGGTTTGGGTGAGAACTGAGGCAGCAATCTCCTATCTTGTGGGTTCGGTAAAGCCAAGGGTGGTCAGCCCTGGTGAGGAAGTGACTTTCTCCCTCAGGGTAAGGAATAATGGAAGTTCGTTTATCCAACTCAATCCAGACTCCTCCTTTATCCAGTTTGGAGGCCCCCAGGGAGAAAGGTTCATTTCAGGGCTTAACCCTGCCGCCTCCTATCTCTGGGGGGAGGGGGAGACGGAGATCTCCTTTAAGGCCGACTCCGTTCCCCAGGATATTTCACCCAAAACATACAGGCCTCAGGTGAAGCTTTCCGGACTTCAGAACAATGAGTCACCCTGGCAGAGTTCCTTCCTGGCCGATGAGATCAGGGTGGAGGCCCCATCCCTTCTGGTGACACTCCAGGATTTGGCGCCCATCTCCGTGGGTGTGGGAGAGGAGACCGAGATACTTGGCCTTATCGTGGCCAACAGGAACTTATCTGGGGGCCATCGGGTGGGAATAAGGGAGCTAAGATTCAGGTTAGATGATGGGAAGGGGAAACCTCTCTCACCAGCAAAGTTTCTTTCAGAAGCCTTTCTTAAAGACGGTTCCCAGGTAATCGGCCAGGGTGAACCAATAGATGATGGGGTAAGGATAGCCCTCTCTACACCATTCCTTTTAGACCCTGGTTCCAGAGATACCCTTATTCTCAGCCTAATTATCTCCCCTGCTATTGAGGGGAAGAGCTTCAGGGTGATAGTAGATTCAACCGGCATTAAAGCCTCAGATATGGTGGAGGGGGCACCAATCGGCCAGGTCTATGTCGGCTCTGTAGAGGGTTTCCCCTTGCGGTCAAAGAAGATAGTGGCCTTGAAGGCTGATCTGAGTTCCCTGGTCAGCTACCCCAACCCCTTTGACCCCCAACGGGAGGTCTCCCGTATAGTCTATTATCTACCAAAGGACTCGGATGTGGCCTTGAGGATATACACCCTCACCGGGGAGCTGGTAAGGAAGTTCAGTTGCAGAGCTGGGGAGGAAGGGGGGACAGGGAAAAAGGTGAATTCTGTAGAATGGAATGGGAGAAATGGCCGAGGGATTATGGTGAGAAATGGGGTCTACATCTGTCAGGTGGAGGCCGGGGGCCAGAGGGCCAGGACGAAGATTGCCGTGGTTAAGTGATAATGAAGAAGTGTTGGGATAAGGTTTACCCTGTCTGAATAGCGGATAGCCCTAAAGGCTGCCTCTAAGTATTAACTCTTTTAACTCTTCCATAAAGGGGGCTGCCACAAATCCCTCAGGCACTTGAGATAAGCTTGTTGAGACTTTGGCAGTAAACTATTTACGAGTAAAAGAAGGGAGATGAGTAAAATGAGTAGAATGAGAAGCTTAATAAAAATAGCAATTATTAGTCTGAGTATAGGCATAATATGTGCCACAGCTCAGGGGGCCTCATATATTTATGGAACTCTGGAAAAGGGGGTTAATGACCATTGGGGCGTTGGAGGCAATCTTAGTTCACCTGTTAATATTGTTGGAGATGTGACTGTTCCTTCTGGTGATACACTTTTGGTTGAACCGGGAACGGTAATTCGTTTTGCAGCTAATATGGATTATTGTCAAAGTGGATATGATACTACGAAAAGTGAAATTATAATACGTGGAACAATAATTGCGAATGGACAGGCAGGTTCAGAAATTTTATTTAGATCATCTGCTACTAATCCAGTTGAAAATGAGTGGCAATGTATTTATATGCGTTCATCTGGTTCTAAGGCAATTTTTAATTATTGTTCGTTTAAGCATGCTCGGCATGGAATTTTTATACCCTGGGATTCTTGTGTGGAGGTAAATCATTGTTCTTTTTCTGAATTATCTGTTGGAATTAGGCAGAGACACGGTTTTGCATATGTTTCATATTCTGTATTTGGTGATACATTGATCCCCATTAGTTATTGTGTAGATGGCTTTTATGGAGGCTATTTCTTTTCGAGTTGGAACATTTTCCAAAATTATACATTTAAAGGTGTTTGTGTTTGTGACGGTGATTTTGGAGGAGGAGCAACTGGTAGTCCTGGAATGAACCAATTTCTTAGGAATCCACAATGTTGCAATGCTGATCTTGCCAATGTTAATCAGGGCGGCGAGGAAGATACTATTAAGGCTGAAAATAATTGGTGGGGTCATGATCCCCCAGAGCATATATATGGGCTCGTTGATTATGACCCTTGGTTGCACGAACCCCCTGAAGTAGGTATTCCAAATAGTTCAGTAACTTCTTCTGTGCCTGGGGATTATCTGCTTGCCCAGAACTATCCAAATCCCTTTAACTCTGTGACAACCATTAGTTTTAAGGTTCTTACAGGTGGACATGTGCAGTTGGCTGTATACAATATCAATGGTCAACTATTGAAGACTTTGATAGATGGGAATATGGATGTAGGATTGCACACCATCTATTGGGATGGTAAAGACAGCAGTGGGAAGAGGGCTGCAAGTGGCGTTTATTTTTACGAACTGAAAGTTAATGATTTTATCCAGGCGAAGAAATTAATGCTGTTGAAGTAGTGAGCTTGAGCAGCTTATCTCCGGCCTTGGTTGGCTAGCGCTTTTAGGCTGGACTTCCCAATGCCAAGCCTTTGATGAAGGATATTTAACCTTATGTTTTAGGGCAATATTTGGTTGCTGATAGAGAATTATGAGAAAATTTAAGAAGACTACATTTCTTTTGATTGGACTATTTTTTCTGGTTACCCTTAACTCCCAAGGACTTGTTTTTGCCGACGAAGAGGGCGGGGTGGAGAGCATATTCCACTTCGGGGCCGGGGCTAAGTCAATGGGCATGGGGCGGGCCTTTGTGGCCATCTGCGATGATGCCAGTTCCATCTACTGGAATCCCGCTGGCCTGCAGAACCTGGGACAGCAGGAGATCACCGCCCTGCGTTGCTTCCTCTTTGAGGGGACAAGCTATAATTTCATCGGATATGCATATCCCACCCTCAGATGGGGCAACTTCGGCCTGGGGGGGATCTGGATCTCTACCGGGGACATCCCCCATACCACGGATAGCCCTCAGATCTTGGATTATTGGGAGAATGTGCAGTCCGAATATCTCCTCTCTTGGGGAACCTCGCTTCCTCTCTCCTTTAAGGGGGGACTTAGTTTCAAGTTTCTCACCCATAAGTTGGGCCCCTATTCGGCCTCAGGCTTTAGCTTCGATCTGGGATTCCTCCGCCCCATCAGGGAAGGGTTGAATTGGGGGCTCAATCTACAGGATATCGGTGGGGCCGCCCTCAAGCTCAAGGAGAGCACGGATATAACCCCTCCTAACCTGAAGCTCGGCCTGAGCTATGCTCTGGTTAAGGGGGCAAGGAGATGGGGAACCCTGGCCATCGATTTAGACAAGCTTAAGGGTTGCTCCTCCAAGTTCCATCTGGGCTTCCAATTCGAGCCCCGGGAGGGTTTCTTCCTCAGATCCGGCTGGGACGAGGGACGGATTGCCTTCGGAGGAGGAATGCGCTATCGTAGCTTTCAACTGGACTATGCCCTAAGATCCTACCAGGATCTGGGGCTCACCCATAGGCTCTCCCTGACCACCAGGTTTGGCTCCACCCTACAGGAGAGGAGGATCGCCGAGGAGAGGAGAAGGCAAGAGGAGGAGAAGAGGATGGCCGAGGCCCGCCGTAGGGAG
>DAOVCL010000003.1 GCA_030670005.1 Candidatus Zixiibacteriota bacterium
CGTCAGGTGAGGGCATCTGACGGCTCAGGGAGGAACCCTCCACTAAAGTGGAGTAGAACCCCCATCTTCTACCCGGCTTTAGCCGAGGGGTTCATTGAGGTTGCCATCAGGTGAGTATCTGACTGACTATCTACCTTCTTATGCCGTCAGAATCGGGGTTCTGACGGCCCAGGAATTTCCATTTTCAAATTTCTATTTTCAAGCCTTCAGGGTAGGAGTCCTACCAGCTTGAGGAGGGTTGCCGATTTGCAGAAGATCCTAATTATCCGCTTGAGCTCAATTGGGGATATCGTGTTGACCACTCCCATTTTGCGGGCTCTGAGAAAAAGTTATCCAAAAACCAAGATAGCCTTTTTCACCAAGAGGCGATATCGGGATCTCCTCCTCTTCAACCCACATCTGGATGGGATCTTCACCTGGGAGGACGATCTTGGCAGGCTAAAGGGAGAAAGGTTCGACCTCCTCCTGGACCTGCAGGCCAACCCAAGGAGCCTGCTTCTCTCCCTGAAGTTGAAGGCCTCCCGCAGGATAAGATACAGAAAGAGGCATCTGAGAAGATGGGCATTGACTCGATTTAAATGGATACCTTACCATCCCGTCCACACCGTTGACCTCTACCTCAGGGCCCTGGCACCCCTGGGGATTCCCCAATCCAGCGAAAGATCCCCCAGGTTATATCTCCAGGAAGAGGAGAGGGGGGAGGCCAGGGAATTTCTGCATCGGGAGGGGTTTACCGATGGGATGCTGGTGGGGATAAGCCCCGGAGCAAGATGGGAGAAGAAGCGCTGGCCTCTGGAGAGGTTTGCTCAGGTGGGGGAAAGACTTATCAAGGAGAGGGAAGCAGAGATAATCCTCTTGGGGGATGACGGGGATCGGTCACTGAATAGGAGGATAGTCCAACTAATGAGAATAAAGCCAATTGATGCGGCGGGGAGAACAGATCTCCGCCTCCTGATTGGCCTCCTAAGACGGTGTGACCTTCTCATCACCAATGATTCCGGCCCTATGCACATAGCCACCGGGGTGGGAACCCCCGTGGTGGCCATATTTGGCCCCACTCACCCCAAACTTGGCTTTGCCCCCCTGGGGGAGAGAAATATTCTCCTTTCAACAAATCAGTCCTGCAGCCCCTGCAGCCTCCACGGCGAGGGGAGGTGCAGGAGATCAAGGAGGCACTGTATGGAGGGCATTACCGTCGATGATGTCCTCAGGGCTGCTTCCAGCATACTAAGTAACAAGTAGCAATTATCAACTGTCAATTGTCAGGCCCCCTGGCTTAGCCGTGAGTTCATTAACCTTTGCACTAAAGTGCAGTAGAAGGTTCCTCCAGGTGGGAGATGCATCCTTCCATAGGAATTCTGTGATAAAATGCGGATGAAAGAAAATACTATTTTGTGCCCCGGGGTATTCTTGGACAGAGATGGCACCATAAACGAGGAAAGGGGCTATATCACCAGGGTGGAGGAGCTTTCCCTCCTTCCCCATTCAGCAGAGGCAATCAGGCTGCTAAATAGGCTGGGCTTAAAGGCCGTGGTAGTGACCAACCAGTCGGGGGTAGCCAGGGGCTATCTTACCGAGGAGAGGCTGAGGGAGATAAACGGATATATGGAGAGACTGCTGAGGGAAGAGGGGGCAGGGCTGGACGGTGTTTACTACTGCCCCCACCACCCCCTCTATGGGAATGAAAACTACCGCCAGAACTGCTTCTGCCGCAAGCCCAATCCAGGGATGGTCTTTAGGGCCTCGGCCTATTTCCTCATCGACCCCAAACTCTCCTACATAGTAGGAGATAAGGAGGAAGACATCGAACTGGCCATTAGGATAGGGGCTAAATCGATCCTGGTCCTCACCGGGATGGGGAGGAAGACACTACAGAATGGGACATCACCATCCTATGCGGCCGACCACCTATTAGATGCTGCTCGCTGGATTGAGAATGACCTAACAGTTTCCAGGAATCAGGGAAACCTGTAGCCTAAGGAAGGAGCCGTCAGATGCCCTCATCTGACGGTGGAGAATCTTTAGAACACGAATGACACGAATAAACGAATCTACACGAATAGATAAGGAAATCATTTTTTTATGCCGTCAGGGGCCTGCCCTGAAAGATGGCCCGTAGGGACAGACCTTCAGGTCTGTCCGCCACCTCAGAAAACCTCTACTCCACTTTAGTGCGGGTCAAGGGCCTTTTAGGCCCTAAATAGGGCTAAAGCCCCAAAACCCTCGGCTGAAGCCGGGTAGAAGCTAAGGATAGAGTGACCAAGCCCTTCACCATAGGTGACAAGCTCCTCATTGGCCTGCTGATCTGCTGGAGCCTTTCAGCCCTTCTCCCGCGGAGAGGGCCCGGGGATTGGGCCCTGATTGAGGCAGACGGGAAGCCTCTTGGCCGTTTTCCCTTAAAGGGAGAGGAGGATATCTCCGCCCAGGGCCCCTTAGGGATAACCCATATCAGGATCGCCGGGGGAAGGGTCTGGGTTGTGGACTCTCCCTGCCCCCACAAGCTCTGTGTGAAGATGGGGAAGAAGGTCAGGGCTGGAGAGGTGATAGTCTGCGTGCCCAACAGGGTGATAGTGAGAGTGGAAGGAAGAAGGGACTTTGACTCGATCACCCCATAAGGGGGGGGCGCAAAAGCTCACCAGGCTCTCCCTCCTGGTGGCCTTAGGGCTGGCCCTTTATACCGTGGAAAGCCTCATCCCCCTACCCTTAGGAAGGGTGGGACTGGCCAACTTAGCTACCCTGCTTGCCCTCTCCCTCTTTGGGGGAGGGGAGGCCCTTCTGGTTATGGGGATGAGGGTTCTTTTAGGCTCCATCCTGCTAGGTGGCCCCCTTAACCCAGCATCCCTGCTCTCCTTTGCCGGAGGGGTGGCCAGCACCTCGATGATGATCCTCCTCTTTCCACTCTATCCCCGGGTCTTCAGCATAGTGGGGATAAGCATCTGGGGGGCCCTGGCCCACAACCTAGCCCAGATCTTGGCTGCCTACCTTCTTCTGGGCAGGGCCGAAGGCATATTCAGCCTTCTGCCCCTCATCCCTCTCATCTCCCTTGCTGGGGGTCTCATCGTGGGCTTACTGGCCTGGTTGGTTATCTCCCGGCTCCTAGCGTGGGAATGGAACGACCACGGATTAGAATGAAAAGACGAAAGCCGAGAGCCAAAAGAAGAAAATACAAAAGCTGAATGCTGAATAGTCACCACGGATGAACACGGAATGGCACATGAATTTCTATTTTCCATCCTTCAGGGAAGGAACCCTGCACTAAAGTGCGGTAGAAAGACCATCGCCGTCAGAATCGGGGTTCTGACGGCTCGGGGGAATTTCCATTTTCCAATTTCTATTTTCCTACTTTTAAGGTTATGCAGAGACAGCCAGCTTTAAAGGCCGGGATAGCCTTCGGCTTAGGGATAATTGGAGGAAGCTATCTCCGCCCGCCGCTTCTCCCCCTGTTTTCGGCCCTGGTCATCCTCTCCCTCCTCACCATTTTTGCCCATTTCAGAAGAAGCAATCTCCTAACTCCCCTGATCTTTCTAACACTTATGGCTGGAGGGGCAACAAGGTATGGGGTAAAGGCCTGGCTGCTTCCCTCCCATCACATCTCCCGGGTGATTGGCTCAGGATGGGTGACATTGGAAGGGCAGGTCTCCTCAGACCCAGACTTTGATGGCCATAGGACGAGATTTAAGCTGAAGTCAGAGAGGATCCATTTCAGGGGGAGGGGAATCTCCACCAGAGGGGGGATCCTGGTCAAGGCAACCATTCCCCCTCAGCTCATCCATTATGGAAATAGGCTGGAACTCCAGGGTTGGCTCTCCGAGCCCCCCTCTGCGGCTAACCCCGGGCAGTTCGACTACCGCAACTACCTTCATCAGCACGGCACCTATAAGCTGATGACCATAAGGAATCCCTCCAGGGTTAAACTCCTCGGCCAGGGGGGAAATCCAATTCGATATCACATCCTATCCCCCTTGAGGAGATTCTTCCTCTCCTCCATAGACTCCCATCTCCGCGGTGACCCGGCTCACCTGCTGAAGGGCATCCTCTTAGGAGAAAGGAAGGGACTATCCAAAAGGGTGCAGAGGGCCTTCGCCGATGCCGGTGTGATCCATGTGTTGGCCGTTTCCGGCCTCCATGTGGGACTGGTGATCACCATATTCTTAACCCTCTTCCGTGCTTTAAGGCTGGGCTTCAGACCCAGTAGTCTGGCCACCATCCTTGTGCTTGCCGCCTACTGTGGGGTGGCTCAATTTCGACCCTCTGTAGTCAGGTCCTCCATTATGGGGACGCTCATCCTGTGGGGGCTCTGTATGCAGAGGAAGACCAATCTCCTCAACTCCATTGGAGCTGCAGGCCTCCTCATCCTGCTCTTAAATCCCCAATCCATCTTTGACATCGGATTCCAGCTCTCCTTTATGGCCACCATCTCCATAGTCTACCTCTATCCAAGGCTAAGGGAGCTTTCCCCGCGACCTCTGAGGGAGGGAGGCGCCCTCAGGAGGTGGCTGTGGGGTTCACTTCTGGTCTCCCTCTCTGCCCAACTGGGGATAATTCCTTTATTAATCAGCCACTTCCACCGCGTTCCCCTTATCTCTCCTCTCTCCAACCTCCTAATCGTTCCCCTGGTCGGGGTTAGCTTGGCCCTGGGCCTGGCCAGCTCAGCCGCCTCCATCCTCAGCCTTAAGCTGGACTATATCTTTTCCGCCGCCAACTGGCTCTTCCTCAAGCTCACCCTCTGGCTCACAGCCCTCCTCTCCCGTATCCCCTGCTCATCGATCTCCGTCCCCCAACCCCCACCGGTAGTGATTGGCTTCTACTACCTTCTCCTCATCCCCCTTGCCTACATAAAATCATCCCTCAAGGCACGTAAGGCCCTACTTGTTATCACTCTCATCTTAGCCAACCTACTTAGCTGGAAGGGGGCATTAAAGGGTAAAGACAGCCTTAAGGTCACCTTTTTGGCTGTGGGAGAGGGAAGCTCGACGGTCATTCAGCTTCCCGGAGGGGGAACAATCGTCGTTGATGGAGGTGGGAAGAAGAGGGGATTTAACTTCGGGGAGAGGGTGGTCATCCCTTACCTTCAATCCATAGGAAAAAGGAGGATAGACCTTCTGGTAGTTACCAAACCCTCCAAAGGGAACATAGCTGGTCTCATCCCCATCCTGAGGGAGTATAGACCAAAAGGGGTGATCGATCAAGGGACAACTTTTTCCTCCTCAATCTATCTAAAATTTCTACGGGAGGTAAAGAAAAGGGATATACCATACTTTAGCCCCTTAGAGCGATTTACCATCAACCCCTCATCCGGGGTAAAGATGGAATTTCTCCCCTCATCCCCAGGGCTGGCCCTCAGGCTCACCTATGGGAGGATGAGCCTTCTTTTGCTGGGAGAGATGGGGAAACTCACTCAGCAGCGGCCAATTGACATAGAGAGCAAGGTCATCGGGACAGCCAACCCAGGGGAATTGACCAACTCCTTCTTAAGAAAGGTTGGCCCCCAATTGGTAATCGCCCCTTCCCTCTCCCCCCAGGAAAGGGAACGGTTCACCGAACTGGGGATAACTCCACTTAATCTCAAGCGAGAAGGGGCAATCACAATTAGCTCCGACGGAGAGAAGTGGGAATTAAGAAAATATTTGACAAAGGGGAAATGATTTGGTAATTTGTATACAGAATGGGAATCAAAGGAAAATTGGAGACTGTCTCCCTTCCAGATCTCTTCCAGCTTTTGAGTATAGGGAGAAAGACGGGCACCTTAACCATATCCAACGAATACTCCCACAAGGAAATAGCCTTCAAAGATGGAAAGGTGGTGCACAGTTCCTCATCTAAGGAGGAGGAGTTTTTAGGGAATCTCCTCCTGAAGAAGGGAATTATTTCAGAGGCCGATTTGGGGAAAGCCCTGAGGGTGGGGAGGGAGAAGGGAAGGAAGTTGGGAAGTGTCCTGGTTGAGCTGGGGTTGGCCCCAGAGGGGGAGATAGCCGGTTGGCTGAGACGTCAGGCAGAGGAGTCCATCTATGACCTCTTCGGCTGGGAGAAGGGGGAATTCTCCTTTGAGGAGGGAAGACTTCCCCCCGCAGGGGACCTCATTTCCCCCTTAGAGGTGATGAGCCTGATTATGGAGGGCACCAAAAGGATGGATGAGCTCTCTGAGCTGCAGAGGAAGCTTCCCCCTCCCCATACCATCCTTAAGATTAAGGATTTTTTCCAGACCGAAGTGGAGGAGTTTACCCTCACTCCGCTCCAGATTCAGGTTCTCCCCCTCATAGATGGCCGCCGGCCTATAGGGGAAGTCATCGAAGAGGCCGAGATCGGAGGATACCTCACCACAAAAGCCATATATGACCTCCTCTCCGCCGACCTGCTGGAGAAGGTAGGGGGGAAACCATGTAAGGAGAAGGCACTGGACGAGCCGGCGATCCTCCATCTGGTAATAGACCTCTACCAAAGGATCTTCCTTATTATTCAAAACCAGATGGTAAAAAAGCTGGGGCCTCAGGCTAAGAGGTTGGCCCATAATGCCTTTACCAGAACTAAAAAGAGACACTCCAGACTTTTTCGAGGGGTCAAGCTGAGGGATGACTCCCTGCCGGACTTTACCCTGTTGGAGGCCAAGGCCTTATCCCTCCCCCCTCCTATCCGTTTTCACCTCCTCTTGGGGGGGATGAGCGACCTAACCAGGGAAAATCTGGCGCAGCTTCAGGATGCCTTAGGGAAGAACATAAGAAGGGAGACGATAAGGAGGGTCGAAGCCGAAGTGGGACCCCTCTTGGAGGAAAAATCTTCCTCTTTTCGCCGTATAGCTATGGATGAGGAGATAAAAAGAGCTTTAGCCTGAATAATTCGTATGCCACAAAGGCACCAAGCCACAAAGTCTTGATTAAATATAAATTAAGCAGATGTTCACAGGGTTAATGCGAAGAAAATCAGTTAAATAAACAGGTGTTTTTATGTTTAATCCCCTTAGTGATCCTTCGACTTCGCTCAGGACATGCTTAGAGGCTTCGTGGCTAAATTTATGAATAGTTTGGGTTTGAATAAAGGAGGGAATTTGCACTCATCTATTATCCTATTCCCCCTCTTCGCGGTAATTGGATCCCGGAATGGGGGACCAGGCCTTCTCCCCATTATGGGGAGCATTTTGGCCCTAATTCTGTTTGGCCTGGCTTTCGGTTATGTAATTCAGCTCTACCGCTACACCCGGGGCGGCCAATCGGCTAAGGCCTGGGGCCTACTTTCTGGGGCCCTCCTTCTCTTAGCCTTAAAGGGGATACTTGAACTTGCTCGTCTGGCAACCATCTTTTATGTTAACCCCAAGACAGGGGCCCTGGTTACATTTCTCGCTGCCCTCCTCTTGGCACTTGGCTTCAGGCACCAGAAGAAGATACTAAGATAATGAGGTTGGATAAGGTATACAATCCAAAGGAAGTGGAGGAGAAGTGGTACAGCTTCTGGGAAGAGAGGAGTTTCTTCCACGCCCGCACTGATTCCTCCAGGGAGAGCTTCTCCATAGCCATACCTCCCCCAAACATAACCGGCATCCTCACTATGGGGCATGTCTTAGACAATGTGCCCCAGGATATAGTAGTCAGATGGAAGAGGATGCAAGGCTATGAGACCGTTTGGGTGCCGGGCACGGATCATGCCGGGATCGCCACCCAGAATGTGGTGGAGAAAAACCTTGCCCAAGAGGGCTTAACCAGGTGGGACTTAGGAAGGGAAGAGTTTGTGAGAAGGGTGTGGCAGTGGAAGGAGGAGTATGGTGAGGCCATCATCAAGCAACTCAAGAGGTTGGGTTGTTCCTGCGATTGGAAGAGACTGAGGTTTACCTTAGATGAGGGCCTATCCCAGGCTGTACAGGAGGCCTTCTTGAGGCTCTACGAGAAGGGGCTGATATATAGGAGCAACTATATCATAAACTGGTGTCCCCGATGTTGCACAGCCCTCTCGGATGAGGAGGCAAAACACAAGGAGGTTAAAGGCAAACTCTGGTATATAAGGTATCCCCTTAAGGGATCCAATGGATTCGTTACCGTGGCCACCACCAGGCCAGAAACCCTGCTGGGCGATGTGGCCTTAGCCATAAACCCTAAGGACCAACGACACAAAGATCTCCTCAAGCGCACCCTCATCCTTCCTATCCTAAGAAGGGAGCTAAAGGTAATAGAGGATGAGTTCGTCGACCCCAAATTTGGCACAGGGGTGGTTAAGGTAACCCCAGCTCACGATGTCAACGACTTTGAGATGGGCAAGAGACATAATTTGACCCCTATTCTAATAATGGACCAAAACGGAAGAATGAACGAGGAGGCAGGCCCCTATCAGGGATTGGACCGATTCGACTGCCGCAGGAGGCTCCTGGAGGATCTGGCCAAGGAAGGTCTCTTAGAGAAGGAGGAAGAACATCTTATATCTGTAGGACACTGCCAGAGATGTGACACCATGGTAGAGCCATACCTCTCCGAACAGTGGTTTGTGAGGATGAAGCCCTTAGCCCAGCCGGCCATCGAGGCCGTGGAGAGGGGGGAGATAAGGTTCTCCCCCCCCAGATGGAAGAAGGTATATCTCAATTGGCTCTATAACATAAGGGACTGGTGCATATCCAGGCAGCTCTGGTGGGGACACCGTATCCCCATCTGGTATTGTCAGAGCTGCGGTCAACCAATCCCTCAGGGTAAAAACCCCCAGGTATGTCCCCATTGTCAGGGGTCAGATCTCGTCCAGGAAGAGGATGTGCTGGATACCTGGTTCTCCTCCTGGCTCTGGCCCTTCTCCGTCTTTGGCTGGCCTCAAAATACAGCCGCTCTGCAGAGATTTTACCCCCTCTCCTTTCAGAACTCTGGCTATGACATAATCTTCTTCTGGGTGGCCAGGATGATAATGGCCGGATATGAGTTCACTGGCAGGGCCCCCTTTCCCCAGGTCTACATCCACGGAATGGTCCTGGATGAACAGGGGAGGTGGATGAGCAAGTCCCTGGGCAATTCCCCTGATCCCAACCAGATAATAGAGGAGTTCGGTGCCGATGCGGTGAGGTTCAGCATAATCCTGATCACCGCCCAGGGTCAGGATGCCTACTTCTCCACGGAGAAGGTGCATATCGGAAGGAACTTCGCCAACAAGCTCTGGAATGCCTCCCGCTTCATCCTGACCCAAACCCAGGATTTCTCTGGAGAAAACCTCAGGTTAGAGGAGCAGAACCTGGACTTAGCCGACAGGTGGATACTCACCCGCTTCCATCGCGCGGTCAAATTGATCAGCTCCTCCCTGGAGGGATACAGGTTCAACGAGGCAGCCCACTTAATCTATGAATTTACCTGGCATGATTTCTGTGACTGGTATATCGAGCTCTCCAAATCCCCCCTATACCAAAAGAACGGAGGTCAGAGGAGAAGGGATGTTCAAGCTATACTCCTCTGCTGCTTAGAGGGGCTTCTCCGGCTCCTCCACCCCTTTATGCCTTTCATCACTGAGGAGATCTGGCAGAAATTGAGGCCCAAAAGCCGCTGGCTCTGGCCGGGGGATCTGGAAAGTATAACCATTGCCCCCTGGCCTGCGCCAGAGCCAAAATGGATAGCCCCCTCAGTAGATAAGGAGATGGCTAAGCTCCAGGGGATAGTGGTGGCTATCAGGAATATGAGGGCGGAATTAGGTATCCCTCCCGGCAAGAAAACCAGACTCATACTGAAGCCAGAAACAAAAGAAACACTCCATTCCATAGAGGTAAACTCCAGCTATATCACCAATTTAACCAAGGTGGGAGAGCTCATCCTCGATTCGGCCGCCAAGAGACCATCTGGCTGCAAAACCGCGGTGGTAGATGATGTAGAGGTATTCCTCCCTCTAAAAGGCCTCATTGACCTGGAGGGGGAGAGGGAAAAGTTAAAAAGAGAGATAGCAAGGATCAAAACCTTGGTTGAGAAGGCAAACCAGAAGCTGATGAATAGAGACTTCTTGGAGAGGGCTCCGCAAGAGGTAATCGAAAGGGAAAAGTCAAAGGTCGAGGAGGGTAGGACCAAGCTGGAGAAACTGAAGGGCAACCTCAGAAACCTGAGTGCGGAATGATGATAACAGCTCACGGGGGTCAGGGATCAGCAGTCAGGTATTCCGTGGCTCCCACGGTGAGGTGGAAAAAGCCCCTTCTGCCACCCCTTGCCATCAGATGTTTGGACAGGTCTTTAGACCTGTCCAAACAATCAGTTTTCTACCCGACTTTAGTCAAGGTGCGTAGGGTTTCAGCCCAAACATAGGGGCCTGAGAGGCCCTTAACCCGCACTAAAGTGCGGTAGAAACCCCCCCAACCGAGGTGGCAGAAGCCCTCTTCTGCTATCGGATAGAAAACAAAAGACCCACCACGGATAGACACGGAGAAAGAAAAAGACGGCCGTCAGATGGGGGCATCTGAGGGCTTACGGAATTTCCATTTTCCAATTTCTATTTTCCATCCTTCAAGGCAGGAACCTGCCTGCAAGGAAGAAAATTTATACTTAGGAGGTATTTAGAATGAAAGCAGCCAAGTTCTTTTTTGTTCTTCTCATCCTCTGGGCCGGCTTGGCCCAAGCTACCGGGGAGAGGCAGATGGCCATCACGGTTTACAACCAAAACCTTGCCCTGGTCAAGGATGTGCGGCTGATGGATTTAAAGAAGGGGATAACCGTGATTAGGTTCAGGGATGTGGCCTCCCAGATAGATCCCACCTCTGTTCACTTCCGCTCCCTCAGCTACCCGGAGAAGGTCTCCATCTTAGAGCAGAACTACGAATACGATCTGGTGAGCACCCAGAAGTTGCTGCGGAAATATATTGATCAGCAGATTAAGATAACTGCCAAGGACAATAAGACCTACCAGGGAACCTTGCTCAGCTCCTCCAAGGATGGCATTGTTCTGGCCGCGAGGGAGGGGGGGATAAAGGTCATAAGACCTGAATCCATTCTGGATCTAGATTTCCCCACCCTTCCCGAGGGGTTGATCACCCGCCCGACTTTGGTCTGGTTGCTTGATTGCCAAAGGGGGGGTAGGCAGAAGACGGAGATAAGCTATCTAACCTCTGGAATAAACTGGCACTGCGAATATGTAGCCGTGGCCGATAAGGAGGACAGATCCTTAGACCTTGCCGGTTGGGTCTCCATCGACAACAAATCAGGGGCTACATATCCCGATGCCAAGCTGAAGCTCATCGCCGGTGAGGTGCACCGGGTGAAGCCTCCCCGCAGACGTAGAGTCCCCATGGAATTTGGTGAAGATGTTGCCTTAGCCAAGGGGGTGCCTCAGTTCGAGGAGAAGCCATTCTTCGAGTATCATATGTATACCCTTGGTCGTAAGGCCACCATCAAGGACAACCAGATAAAACAGCTCTCCCTCTTTTCCCCTACCCAAGTCAATGTAAACAAGATCTACACCTATGATGGGGCCAGATATGGTAAGAAGGTGAGGGTAAACTTGGAGTTCCAAAACTCCCGGAAGGCGGGGCTGGGCATCCCCCTCCCCAAGGGAAAGGTGAGGGTCTACAAGGAGGATGTGGACAAATCCTTGGAGTTTATCGGAGAAGACCTCATCGATCACACCCCCAAGGACGAAAAGGTGAGAATATTCTTGGGAAATGCCTTTGATATAGTGGGGGAGAGGAAAAAGATCAGCTATCACAAGATCGGGGATAGGGCCAGGGAGGAGAGCTGGGAGATAAGATTACGCAATCACAAAAAGGAGAATGTGGAGATAGTGGTCGTGGAGCACTTCTGGGGGGAGTGGGAGATAACTGAGAGCAATTACAGATTCAACAAAAAAGATGCCTATACCGCCGAGTTTAAGATCCCGGTAACCAAAGATGGGGAGTCAGTATTGAAGTATACGGTAAGGTTTGAGTGGTAGGCTGCCCTTGGACAGGTTCCCCTCCTATAACCTTGTGGATGATAACATCCACAAGGAGCAGGGGGTAGCCGCAACCTTCAGATTGCGAATGGACGCAGACTGAAGTCTGCGGTTTCCAGGGGGGTTAGTATCCATAGTAACCTCCCGTAGGTTTGGAACCTACGGGAGGTTTAAGGCTCCTCATAATGACAGAGATCTGAGGCGGCATCCTGATTTATCAGACTACATTTGGGACGGATTTACCTTCAAGATGGAGAGATTCTGCTTGACAGGCTGAAAATTTTTTGTTTAACTATGCCCCTACATGCAGACGAAAGGAGAGCAAATTGAGAAAAATAAAATTTATTTTAGGCCTCATCCTCCTCCTTGGTTTGGCCTGGCTGGCTGGCTGCCAGTCGCCAGCCGTGACCTCGATGAAGATCTACATCCAGCAGAAGAACTGGGAGAAGGCTCAGGCTCAGGGAGAACTGGCTGTTAAGGAACAGCCTCAAAACGCTGAGGCCTGGTGGCTTCTGGGGACTGTATATTCGGAAAGGAAGATGTACAACGAGATGAATCAGGTCTTTGACCAGGCGGTAAAACTTAATCCAGGCAAGTTTGAGGAGGAGACGAAAAACTGGAGAAGGGCCGAATGGGGAAAGAAGTTCAATGAGGGTTTGAACCTGATCAAAAAGGGTAAATATCAGGAGGCTAAAGAGAAGCTCCAGACAGCCATGATCATAGATCCAAACCAAGCTCAGGCCTGGGAGAACCTGGGTTACATCTATTCAGTGCTTGACTCCACGGATAAGGCCTTAAGCCACTATGAAAAGGGCTCCCAGCTCGATCCGAAAAATGCCACCGTGCTGATGAACATAGCCGCTATCCACTACAATCATCAGAGATATGAGAAGGCTTTAGCCATCTACGATTCGGTTCTCTCCCTTGATCCCTCGCACAAGGAGGCCTTGAACCAAAAGGCAAATTGTTCGTTTAATTTGGGGTTAAGCTTCTTTCAAGATAATGATTACGATAGGGCCATCGATTATTTTGAGGAGGTCTTGAAGATAGACCCCCAGGATCCTGATGCCCTCCACAACTTGGCCTACATATACCTGGCCCGCAAACAGGAGGATAAGGCCGCTCTCTACTTAGAGAGAGCCCTCCAGGCAGACCCCCAGGATTATGAGTCCATCCATACCTTAGCCTCCGTCTACCTTTCCCAAAGGCAGACGGATAAGGCTATCCCCCTTCTGAAGGGGGCCTTAGAGGGAAAGCCAGACGATGTGGAGTCGATGAGGCTACTGGCCTCTATATATCTCTTTCAGAGAGAATACGACCAGGCCCTCCCCCTGTTTGAGGTGGTGGTGAAATTGAACCCACAAAATGTGGAGGCCTGGAACAGCTTAGGCCTGCTCTACTCCAAGAAGGGAATGAAGAAGAAGAGCGAGGATGCTTACCGGGAGGCCAGGAAGCTCCAGCCGAAGTGAGGTGGCAGAACCCCGATTCTGCCACCAGATTGAAAACAAAAGGCCCACCACGGAGTAGCACGGAAAGAGAATAAAGACTGCCGTCAGGTGAGGGCACCTGACGGCTCAGTCAGTTATTACTCAAAAAAGCAGTGCTTTGGGCACTGCTTTTTTGTTGCCTCTCAAGGTTCGAAAGGGTATATTGAGATCGTGGAGAAACTGGTCTATGTAGTCCCCCTCCTCCCCTCAGAGGAGATATTGACCTATTCTGTCCCCCCCCTCTTGCAGAAAAGGGCAATACCGGGCTCCAGGGCTCTCGTTCCAGTGGGGAGAAGAACTTTAACCGGGGTAATTGTGGGGAGAGCTAAAAAGGCCCCTCAAGAAAGCCTAAGGGAGATAGCCGATGTCTTAGACACCTACCCCCTAATCAGTCTTGAGCTCCTGAGGTTCACCAGATGGATAAGCCGATACTACCTCTGTAGTTGGGGGGATGTGCTCAAAGCATCCCTCCCCGGAGGGATAAATATAGAGGGAAGAAAGATGGTCAGCCTAAGGGTGGAGGTTAATCCAGGTTCCCTCGATCCCTTCCCCTCCCGGATTGTCTCAGAGCTTAAAGGGGGAAACCTAACCCTAAGGACACTCTCCCAGAGGGTTGGACATAAGGGGCTAACCACGGCCTTAGGGATGCTCTCCCAGAAGGGGATAGTCGAGATGGCCGAGAGGGTCAAACCTCCTCAGGTCAGGGTCCTCTTTGTCACCTATGTCTCTCCAAAGGTAAGGGAGATCCCTGAAAACATTCTAAAGAGGGCCCCTCAGCAGGCCCGTTGCCTACAGATCCTCTTGAATTCCCCATCTCCTATCCCTAAATCAACCCTGCGGAGAGAATATGGTATTGGAGATTCAGTGATTGCCTCTCTGGCCAAAAAAGGGCTGATCAGAACCTATCCCAAGGAGAGGTTGAGGGACCCCTATGCCGACCTCTCCCCTTCCCCTGCTCCCATCCACTCCCTGACCACATCTCAAACCAAGGCCTTATCCCAGATTAACCTCCCCATAGAGAAGAGGGAATACCGGGCCTTTCTCCTCTATGGGGTGGCCTCCTCGGGGAAGACCCAGATCTACATCCAGGCAGTAAAAAAAGTAATCAAGCTGGGAAGAAAGGCCCTCCTCCTCCTTCCTGAGGTCTCCCTCACTCCACAGATGGTCACAAAGTTCCGCTCACACTTCGGGTCAAAGGTAACCATCCTCCACTCCTATCTCTCCCCAGGGGAGAGATACGACAGTTGGAGAAAGATAAGGGAAGGAAGTTTTGATGTGGTTATTGGGGCCAGATCGGCCATATTCGCCCCCTTGCAGGGGTTGGGCCTGATCATAGTCGATGAGGAACACTCCTCCTCCTACAAGCAGAAGGAACCCTCCCCCAGGTATAACGCCAGGGATCTGGCCGTGGTGAGGGCTAAGCTAAACCGGGCTGTAGTCATTCTGGGCTCTGCCACCCCTTCCATAGAAAGCTTACACAACTGCCAGATTGGCAAATACCAGCTCCTGAGGCTTCCAGAGATGGTGGAGAAGAAATCTCTTCCCCCGGTGGTCGTAGTGGATATGCGGGCCGAAGGGGAGAGGGGGAACTGGGGCATATTCTCCCTCATCCTCCAGGAGGAGATGGAGAAGAGGTTAAGGGATGGTCAGCAGGTGATCCTGTTTTTGAACCGGAGGGGATTTTCCACCTTTATCAGATGTGAGGATTGTGGCTTTGTGGCCAAATGTCCCAGATGTAGCCTGACCTTGACCTTTCACCTACAGAGCCACAGTCTCCTCTGCCATTACTGCGGATATAGGGAGGAGGCCCCTGTCTGCTGCCCAAAGTGCAGAGGGCAGAGGATAATTTACCGGGGGTTAGGAACCCAGAGGGTGGAGGCTGAGGCCAAGCGGCTCTTCCCCCAATATCCCCTCCTGAGAATGGATACAGATACCACCTCGAGGAAGGGAGCACATCGCCAAATCTACGAATCGTTCCAGAGGGGAGAGGCGCAAATACTCCTGGGAACTCAGATGGTAGCCAAGGGCCTGCATTTTCCCCGAGTGACCCTGGTGGGGGTGATCTCCGCTGATACCTCCCTCCATCTGCCGGACTTCCGGGCCAACGAACGCACCTTCCAGCTTCTGGCTCAGGTGGCCGGCCGCGCGGGAAGGGGCCCTTCCGCAGGCCTGGTAGTGGTGCAAACATATTCCCCAGAGAGCACCCCGGTGAAATTGGCCGCCCAATACGATTACTTAGGCTTCTATCAAGGGGAGATAAAGCTAAGAGGGGAGCTCTCCTATCCCCCCTTCACCCACCTGGTCTCCTTTCTGATTAGGGGAAAGGATGAGGCCAAGGTAAAAGAGAGGGCAGAGGAGCTGGCCAACAAACTGAGGGGGGGAGAAAAGGACTTACCCTTTACCATTTTGGGACCTGCCCCAGCACCTTTCTACAGGTTAAGGGAGGAGTTCAGGTGGAGGATACTTTTAAAGAGCGAGGATGAGAAGAGGGCGAAAAGAACCCTCAGGAGGCTGATTGTTCCGATTGTCCATCATCCCCAACAAGGGGTCAAGATAACCATAGATGTTGACCCTCAAGATATGATGTAGGTGGTCCTATCCATTCCCAATTATTAGAGAAATTGCATAACTCCTGGAGATTTCAGTTGCCCCGTCAGGTCGGGAAACCTGACGGTTAAGTCTGTAAAAACGGACTCAGCAAATCCCCCTACCAAGGGGAAAATGATGTAAAAAGTTGTTGACAGAAGGGGGAGGAGTGTTTATATTTAGTGTTGGAAGCCGAGGTTTTGAAACCCTTTAATTGAAGGAGGAAGACCAAATGGTAGAGTTTTTCAACAAGGGCGGAATCTTTATGTGGCCTCTCCTTTTATCCCTGATCGCTGGGGTAATCATCATAATCATCAAGTTCTGGACCCTTTTCCGGGCATCCATAAACACCAAGAAGTTTATGAAAAGATTGAAGGAATCCCTCACCACAGCAAGTATAGATGGTGCAGTGGAGCTTTGTGAGTCCACCAGAGGGCCAGTGGCAGCCATCCTCCATGCCGGCCTCATCCGGGCAAAGAGGGGAGTAGAGTATGTGGAGAAATCCATCGAGGATGCCGCAACCCTGGAGATGTCTTTCCTGGAAAGGGGGATGGTCTGGCTGGCCACCGTGGCCAATATCGCCCCTATGCTTGGCTTTCTGGGGACGGTAAGTGGTATGATCCATGCCTTTGAGGCCATCGCCAAACACGGAGAGGTAGAACCTACCATTGTCGCCACAGGGATCTCCGAGGCCCTGCTCACCACCGCTACTGGGTTAGCCATTGCTATCCCGGTGCAGGCCTTTTACAACTATTTCATCTCCAAGATCGATCGGCTGATCATCGATATGGAGGAGAGCTCAACCGATATGGTGGAGACCCTCACTGAGGCGGGTCTCTCCAAAGAAAAGAGGGCAAGCCATCCAAACTTGGAGAGAGGGTAGCTTAGAGGAGATGCTATGAAGATCAAGAAGAAATTAAGAGCTCCCCCTGCCATTCCCACTTCCTCTATGGCCGATATCGCCTTCCTGTTGATCATCTTCTTTCTGGTGAGCACCACGATGAAGAGGGATCAGGGCCTGGGGCTCACCCTCCCCGGCTTTGGCCAGACCATAAAGATACGGAAGGAGAATATCTGTAACATCTGGATAAATGCCCAGGAGAAAATAGCCCTGGATGGCAAGCCTGTGAGCCTGAGGGAGATAAGGCCTATTTTAGAGGATAAACTGGGCAAGAATGATAAGCTAATTGTCTCCCTGAAGACCGATAAACAGGCCTCCTATAATGTGATGATTAATGTCTTGGATGAGATCAAACTGACCGGGGCTAAGCGCATATCCTTAGCTGCCCCGGACTAAGAGGAGACTATTGAGATGACTTTTAGCAGAAAATCCAGGGTAGAGAGCACGATACCTACTGGTTCGATGGCTGACATAGCCTTCCTTCTCCTTTTCTTCTTTATGGTGTCCACCGTCTTTAAGCAATATCCTGGTTTGAAGGTGCTCCTCCCCGAAGCGGAGAAAACCCAAAAGATAGAGACCAGAAGGTTCATAACCCACATCTGGATAAACCCTGCAGGAGAAATACGGATAGATGATATGGATGTGAAGCTCCCTTTGGTGGAAAAGGTGATGAAAAACAAGCTCCAGAAAGATCCCAAAACCATAATTTCCCTCCGTGCAGACAAAAGGGCCAGATATGGAGTGATCTCCGATCTGATGGAAGAGCTCAGGAAGGCCGATGCCTTGAGAATAAGTTTCGGCACAGAGATGGAGAAAAGAGGTGGTTAACCATGAAGTATAGAAACCCTCAGGCCAACCTCAGGGCCCAGTATCCAGGGGCAATGGAGAAGGCAACTACGGCAGCCTTAGCCCTTTTTCTCCTGCTCCTTCTTGCTTACCCATCGGTGAAGATAAAGCCATATGAGAGGATAAAGAAACAGGAGATTATCCAGGTGGAGGATGTCCCGGAGACCCGTCAGGAGAAGATTGCCCCCCCTCCAGCCAGGCCATCTATCCCGGTGGAGACAGAGTCAGAGGAGGTTCCAGAGGATATCACTATAGAGGAGACAGATCTTGACCTTACCCAACCCCCCCCACCTCCTCCACCTCCAGCCCCAGAGCAGACTGAGTTCGTGGCCTATGATGAGGCTCCCCAATTGATCAGATTGGTCAAACCCGTCTATCCTGAGATTGCCCGTAAGGCCGGTGTCGAGGGGATGGTCATCCTCAAGATTCAGGTTGATGAAAAAGGAAATGTGGTCAATGCCAAATTGCTCAGGAGCTTAGGAGCTGGATGCGACGAGGCAGCCATTGCCGCTGCAATGCAGTGCAAGTTCAAACCCGCAATGCAGAGAGACAAACCGGTAAAGGTCTGGATTAGCTATCCAGTGAGGTTTATCCTGAAGGAAGCCAAAACCCAATGAAAAACAGATTGGGGGGCTATTAAAAAGAGGGGGACAACAAAGCGTCCCCCTTTTTTTGAAACAAAGGGGGCCTGGATTCGTTAGTCTGAATGAGTAAACGATTAGAGGAAAAAGTTCAAGGGAACTGAGTATACAATTTACAGATAAAAAGGTGGCAGAGCGGTTCTGCCACCTGAGTTAGATGTAGTTTCCAAAAGACAAAAAGGAGCGGAGATGGAGGAAAATCAAATTGCCTTAGAAAAGACTAAATTAGGACCTTTAGCCAGACTATGGGGGGTAATCACCAGCCCAACCCGCGCCTTTGCCTATCTGAGAGACAACCCCACCTGGCTTCTACCCTTTCTAATTGTGGCCATAGCTCTGACTATCTTCAGTTGGCGCATTGCCCCCTTAAGTATAGAGGAGGGGAAAAGGCGAATTATGGACAGCAAAAACTTAACTGAGGAGCAGAAGGAGGAGAGAATCCAGAAGGTAGAGGAGATGGGGGGGGCAAGTTGGAGGATTTTATTCGTCCCCATAGTTTTTCTCCTTACCCTTGCCGTCCAGGCTGGCGTCTTCTATTTTGGGGCCAGCCTTCTCCTGGGAGGGGAGGGCTCCTTTCGGCAGGTGTTCTCTACCTGTAGCTATGCCAATCTCATAGCCATACCCACCCTGGTGATCAAGGCCCCACTTATCCTGGCCAAGAATACCCTCCATATCCAAACAAGTCTGGCCCTACTGCTGCCTGTTGAGGCCTCCAAAAGTCTCCTCTACAGGTTCTTGGGTCACTTTGACTTCTTCCAGATCTGGATTTTGATCTTAGTTTCCATAGGCATCAGCGAAATCTATGGATTTAGACTCAAGAAGTCAGCCGGAATGGTCTTCAGTTGGTGGCTCCTCTGGATAATCCTCAGCCTGGCCCTCAGTAGCCTGGTCAAGGTCTTTTAGGAGGCAAAATGTATAAGAAAACTTTACCTCTTCTCCTCTTCACCCTAATTATCCCCTTGGTAGCTTCCCCCTCTCCTCTGGATCATCCCCTCATCCTAAATGAGTGTATCGAACAGGCCTTGCGGAAGAATGAAGATATGCTGGGCGCTCAAGCTAACCTCCGGGCGGCAAAGGCCGCAGTGTTAGGGGCCTGGTCAGCCTTCCTTCCCCACCTAAGTTCGGAGGCGGGTTACAGTAGATCTAAAGATTGGCCTATGTCGGAGTCAAGGTATTATTCCCTGGGGTTCTCCTTAAACCAGTCCATCTATAACGGTGGTTACAACTTCGCCAACCTCAAATACCAGAGGGCAAACAGAAAATGGCACGAAGGGGGGGTTAGCCTGACCAAGGCCTCCTTAATCTGGCAGGTTAAACAGAGGTATTATGATCTCCTTAAAACCAAGAGGCTTCTCAAGGTTAGGATGGATGCAGTTAAAAGGAGTGAGGAACAGGTGAAGAAGGCAGAGAACCTGTATAGACTTGGCTCTGTAACAATCTCCGATGTGCTTAAGGCCAAGGTGCAGTTGGGCAAGGATAAGCTGGCCCTGATAGACGCACAAAACCAATTAAAGCAAGCAGGATCCAGGCTAAACCAAACCCTGGGCCTTCCCCTCAACGCTCCCTTGAAGATAGTGGACAGCTTAGAGCAGGCCGGAGAAGAGGTTGATTACGAGGAGATCACCGCCTCTGCCTTGGAGAACCACCCGCAGATCCTGATGGCAATTTCGGAGATAGAGAGGGCAGAGGGGGTTTTGTCAATGGCCAAAGGGGGGAGGTTACCCAAGGTAAACATCTCTGGTGGCTACTCCTGGAAGGACGAGAAGGCCTCTGAGGCCAAAAACCTTCTCGACAAAGGTTATGACTGGTACATAGGGGGAGCGGTTACCCTCCCCCTCTTTGACGGCCTCTCCACTAAGGCCAATATAAAGGAGGCCCAAGAGGGCCTGATCAACGCCCAACTGAAATTGAAGCAGACCCAGAGGAAGGTGGAGCTGGACATCCAAGAGGCCCTGCTGGAAATAACCAGGGCCAAAGAGAGCTTGAAGGTAACCGTGGAGAGCCTCTCTGCTGCCGGTGAGGATCTGAGATTGGCCCAGGAGAAGTATAAACTGGGCTCTGTCACTATGCTCGAATTGCTCGATGCCCAGGCCAGCTACTCCTCCATTCAAGCCAGTTGGGTGGAGGCCCTCTATGCATACAGGTTGGCCCAGGCAGAGATGGAGAGGGCCCTGGGCTTATCCTCATCCTCCTACTAACCCGGATAATTTATATGCCACAAAGTCACCAAGCCCCAATGGGTTGATAAATTTTAGATTAAAACAAAAGTTCACAGAGTAATATAGCGCGGCAAAGCCGCAATAAAATAATTCATCGCAAAGTCGCAAAGGACGCAAAGTTTAAAGATTTTTACTAATCGTTTTATTTCATCTCTCTTTTGCTTTTTATTTTCTCTGCGATCTTAGCGTCTTTGCGGTTATAAACGTTTGTCCAAAAAACAAGATCTTGCAAGTTTTTAGTACTGAGCGACTTAGTTTACAAACCGATCTACTCTAATGTTTTATATTCTTAGTGATCCCTCGACTTCGCTCAGGACATGCTTAGAGGCTTCGTGGTTAAAATTTATGAATAATTCAGGCTAAGAAATGGAGTCCTTATATGTCTAAGAAGAAAAAAGCGGTTTTCATTGGAATTGGGGGCTGCCTGGTCATTCTTGTGATCATCTTAAATCTTACCAGGTCAAGCCAACCAGCCGTGAAGGTGCAAGCCGAAGAGGTGGAGAGAAAGGATATCTCCTCCAAGGTTACTGCCTCGGGAAGGATCCAGCCTGAGACTATGGTGAAGATAAGTGCCAACATACCAGCCAGGATCATCAGCCTCCCCGTGAAGGAGGGACAGGCGGTAGAGAAGGGACAACTGCTTGTCCTCCTGGACAAGACCAGGTATGTGGCCAATGTGGAAAGGGCAAGATCGAGCCTCAACTCGGCAATCTCTAACCTAAAGAAGGTGGAAGGGGACTACAAAAGGGCCAAGAAGCTCTACGGGAAGGAGTTGACCTCAGAGTCAGAGATGGAGCTTTTGAAGGCTCAATACGCGACGGCCAAAAGTGGGGTAGAACAGGGGAGGGCCTCCCTGAAGGAAGCCGAGGATGACCTCTCCAAGTGCACCATCACCTCCCCTATCTCGGGACTGATCACCAGGCTGAACAAGGAAGAGGGGGAGATGGTCTTAGGGGCCCAGTTCCAAGAGGATGTGATAATGGTCGTCGCCGATCTAACCAGGATTGAGGCCCAGGTGGATGTGGATGAAACAGATGTTGTGGATGTAAAGCCTGGTCAGGAAGCCGAGATAGAGGTGGATGCCCTCCCGGATACTGTTCTTCATGGCCAGGTCAAGGAGATATCCAACACGGCCACTACTACCGGGTATGGAACCCAAGAGGAGGTTACCAACTTTAGGGTCAAGATAACCCTTCTTGATCCCCATCCCTCCCTCCGTCCGGGGATGTCTGCCACCGTGGACATAATCACCGCTCATCACCCTGATTCTCTCTCCGTCCCCATTCAAGCCGTGGTAATGAGGCCTCCCTTGAAAGAGGAAAAGGATGACTCCTTGTCTTCAAAAAAGAAAGTCAAGCCGGTGGAGGTGGTCTTTGTCGTCGAGGATGGGGTGGCCCATCAAAGGCAGGTAAAGACTGGGATCAGTAGCGAAACGGATATGGAGATACTGGATGGCCTCAAAGAGGGAGATAAGGTGGTTACCGGAGGCTACCGGACACTGCGCGATCTCAAGGATGGAGACAAGGTAAAGATAGTGAAAAAACCCTTTCTGGAGAAGAAGGAAAAGTAGCAGGTAACTGTTCACGGGGCTCAGGGATCGGCAGCCAGGTATTCTTCTACCCAGCTTTAGCTGAGGGTGCCTTAGAGGTGGCAGAAGCCCTCTTCTGCCACCGGATTGAAAACAAAAGATTCACCACGGATGAACACTGAGTAACACGGAAAGAGAATAGAGACTGCCGATTTCGAAGGAGCCATCTGACGGCTGAGAAATTTCCATTTTCCAATTTCTATTTTCCATCTCTCAAGACAGGAACTCTGCACTAAAGTGCGGTAGAAGGGTAAGTCTCCCTGCCGTCAGAATCGGGGTTCTGACAGCTCGGGGAGGGCAATTGACGGCTCAAGAATTTCAATTTTCCAACTTCCATTTTCGGTTCTTATAATACTCCGTGGTGAACTGTTATAATAATATGTTGATCGAGTTCAAAGGAGTGGAGAAGACTTACAAGGTGGGAGAGGTGGAGGTCCCCGCCCTGCGAGGGATAGACTTACAGATCGAGGCCAACGAATACCTGGCTATCATGGGCCCCTCTGGCTCCGGGAAGTCTACCCTGATGAACATCATTGGCTGTCTTGACACTCCCACCAAGGGTTCCTATGTATTTGCCGGCCAAGAGGTGGCCGTCCTCACCGATGATGAGTTGGCCCAGATAAGGAACAGAAGGATTGGTTTCGTTTTCCAGACCTTCAACCTCCTCCCCCGGGCCACTGCCCTCCACAATGTGGAACTGCCTCTGATCTACAGCGGAGTCCCCGCTTCAGAGAGACGGAAGAGGGCAGCAGGGGCCTTAGATAGTGTGGGGTTGGGAGACAGGCTTAACCACCGTCCCAATGAACTCTCCGGTGGACAAAGACAGAGGGTGGCTCTGGCCAGGGCCCTGGTGAATAATCCCTCTATCATCTTGGCCGACGAGCCGACGGGCAACTTAGACAGCAAGACAGGAGCAGAGATTATGGAGATCTTCAAGAAGCTCCACCAGGAGGGGAATACCATCGTCCTGGTCACCCATGAGGAGTATATCGCCCAATGCTCCCAGCGGAGAATTCACCTTCTGGATGGGAGGGTCCAGGATGATACCTCTTTGGAGGGAAGCTAATGAATCTGAGGGAGCTCTGGGAGGGCATGCTTATGGCCATAAATTCCCTGAGGATGCACAAGATTCGAGCCCTTTTGACCACATTGGGGGTGATCATCGGGGTTATGACAGTTGTCACCATCATCTCCCTCATTCAGGGCCTGAACAGAGTCGTCTCCCAACAGGTGGCCGGACTGGGAGCAAATGTCTTCTATCTGCAGAAATACCCTTGGTTTGCCGGTCGGGAGTGGTTTGAGTATAGGGGCAGAAAGAACCTCACCATAGAGGATGCTCAGGCAATTGCCCGGCTCTGCCCCTCAGTGGAGAGGGTGGCCCCAGTAATGTATTCTGGGAAAGTGATAAAGTATAAGGATAGATCCACAGAAAGGGTAGGCATAAGGGCCTCGACCCCTCCCTACCAGGAGGTAAGGAATACCACCGTGGAGAGGGGGAGGTTCTTCACCCAAACTGAGCTAGACCATCGCCGTCAGGTCTGTATCCTGGGTCAAACAATTGTCAAGGGACTCTTCAGGGATGAGGATCCCCTGGGAAGCCACATCAGGATAGGAGGTAGGAGGTTCTGGGTAGTGGGGATACAGGAGAAGAAGGGGAGTATGTTGGGCGACGATATGGATGCCGTGGCGATTATACCCATTACCACCTTTCAGAAGCTCTTCGGCACCCGCCGCTCTGTCTCCATTCTGGTGGAGGCCAAACCCAACCTCTTTGAGAGGGCCAAAGATGAGGTCACCTCCCTTATGCGTCGCAGAAGGCACATCCCTCCTGACAAGGAGAACGACTTTGCCATCAACACCCAGGATACCATAATGAATGTATACAAAAACCTTACTCGGATTCTATTCTTGGTGATGATTGGAGTGAGCTCCATCTCCCTTTTAGTCGGGGGAATTGGGATTATGAACATAATGCTCGTCTCGGTCACCGAACGCACCAGGGAGATCGGGATCAGAAAGGCCATTGGGGCGGAGAGGAAGGACATCCTCCTTCAGTTTCTCATCGAGGCCTTGATCCTGAGCGGGATAGGGGGGATAATCGGGGTAGGACTGGGAGGAGGAATAGGAAAGCTGGTCTCAGTCCTGACCCCCCTGAAAGCGGCCATTCCCCTCTGGTCGGTTGGTCTTGGCCTGGGATTCGCCTCCTTGGTTGGCCTTTTCTTTGGCATCTGGCCTGCGGCCAAGGCGGCAAAGCTCGCCCCTATTGTGGCCTTAAGATACGAGTAGACCTATGGAGATAAGGGAGAACATCTCTCAGGCCTTTCAAGCTCTCAAAGCCCACAAGCTGAGATCCTTTCTTACCACCCTGGGGATAGTCATCGGAGTAACTACAGTTATCGCCATGCTCTCCCTGATTCAGGGAATGAACAGATCTGTTCAGAGTCAGATAAGATCGCTGGGTTCAAACACCTTCTATATCCAGAAATTTCCTGCCATCCAGATGGGGAGGCTGAGCGATAAGTACCGGAAGCGTAAGAATCTGACCATAGAGGATGCCCAGGCAGTGGAAAGGCTCTGTCCGGCCATCAGCAGGGTCTCACCCTATGACTATGAATTCCCGGCAAAGGTCAAATTCAGAGGCGAGAAGACGCCATATATCTCTTTAATTGGGGGGACATCCGAATTCCTCCAGGTCAACCAGTATGGCTTGGAGAGGGGGAGATCTCTCACCCCTCTGGATGTACAGCACAAAAGACCGGTCGTCGTCTTGGGGGCAGACATCACTGAGAACCTGTTTCCCCATATAGACCCCATCGGGCAGGATGTGCTCATCAAGGGGCACAAGTTCAGAGTAGTGGGCACGATAGAGCCAAAGGGAAACTTTTTGGGACAGACTATGGACGACTTTGTGCTCACCCCTATTACTACCTTGATGAAGTTCTATGGGAAGAAGAGGTCGGTGGTCATTGTTGTCGAGCCGGTGAGCGTGGAAGCCACTGAACTGGCCATCGACCAGGCTACTCAGGTCTTGAGGCGAAGGAGAGGGGTACCCTATGACCGGCCCAACGACTTTGAGATTATGACCTTGGATATGCTGATGGATGTATACAAGAAGTTGACTGGATCCCTATTTGGGGCTATGGTAGGGATTGGTGCCATCTCCCTTCTGGTTGGGGGGATTGGGATTATGAACATAATGCTCGTCTCGGTCACCGAGCGCACCAGGGAGATCGGGATCAGGAAGGCCATTGGAGCCAAAAGGGGGGACATTCTCTATCAGTTTCTCATCGAGGCAGTAACCTTGAGTGGCATCGGGGGAATATTGGGCATTGGCTTAGGGGTGGGGATAGCTGAGCTTGTAGGAGCCATATCCCCTCTACCAGCAACCATCCCTATCTGGTCGATCCTCTTGGGCTTCTCCTTCTCGGCAGCCGTAGGCATCTTCTTCGGCATATACCCTGCCTCCAAGGCAGCAAAACTCGACCCCATTGTGGCCTTAAGATACGAGTAACCCTCCCCTGCTAACCCCATTATACTCCCATCCGTCCCAATGTGCTGTCAGGGCTCCTGACCTGACAGAGGAAAAGGCCCCACCACTGTCTGAGTGACAGAAACCCCCATCAGATTAAAAACAAGGCAGAGCAAACCACGGATAACCACGGACTGACCCAGCGCGGCAAAGCCGCAAAGAACGCAAAGTTTAAAGATTTTTAACCAATCGTTTTATTTCATCTCTCTTTTGCTTTTTATTTCCTCTGCGATCTTAATGGCTTTGCGGTTGCTTTAGCCGAGGGGCTAACCAACCCTGCACTAAAGTGCGGTAGAGGTGGCAGATTCGGGGTTCTGCCACCTCGCTTTGCCATCAAAAATAGGCCAAAAACTACTTGCTTAAGTGGTGAATTTGTGCTAAATTTCCCTTAATGGAAGCCTCCATAGCCCCAAATGGGGCCATCCTCTTAGGGGATACGGTAACCTGCGATGCCCATTGGGATCGGAGGTTAAGGGTAATAACCCATGTCCATTCCGATCATCTCTGGGGCCTCCAGGAAAGCTTGGAACAATGTGAGGAGGTGATCTCCTCCCCAGCCACCAAGGATCTGGTGAGAATACTGAGGGGAATTACCGACCTCACCCCTTTGCCCTTTAGGGAACCCAAAGAATTTGAAGGGGAGAGGTTAACCCTCTTTAACGCCGGCCACATATTAGGCTCAGCCCAGGTCCTGGTAGAAAAGGCGGATGGACGAAGGATTCTCTACACCGGAGACTTTTGCCTCAGCCGAGCGGAGGTTATCCCCGCCGACATCCTGGTAATGGAGGCCACCTATGGCCGTCCCGGACAGGTAAGGAGGTTCAAAGGGGAGATGGAGGAAAGGATGGGGGAGCTCTTAGAAAAGCTGTTGAGATCAGGCCCGGTTTACATCTTCGGCTACCACGGTAAGTTGCTGGAGGTCTTGGCTATGCTCAAAAGATTAGGGATCGGAGTGCCTATAATCCTCCCCCAGCGCACCTATCACTTGGCCCAAGTTGGCCAGAGATATGGAATGAGTTTTCCCCCCTACCTCTCCCCCACCAGCCAGGAGGGGAGAATGGCCAAGTCTAACACCTACATCGCCCTCTACCACACAGGGGCCAAAAGGTATATAAGGGGAGAGGGATATAGGATAACCCTCTCCGGATGGGAGTTCAACCAACCCTGGAGACAGACATCGGAGAGAGACTTTATCCTGGCTCTGAGCGACCATTCGGATTTTGAGGAGCTTTTGGAATATGCAAAAAGATGCAGTCCCCAACTGGTTATCACCGACAACTATCGGGCAGGAGATGGCCAAACCCTAGCCAGCCAGATCAGGGGAAACTTGGGGATAGATGCTTTGGCTATGCCCTAAAGTGGTGCTACTGCACTTTAGTGCAGGATAGAACCCTTCAGCTACCCGTCGTCCCCACCCAGAGCGGGTCGGGAAAGCTGAGTAGAGGGATTCTCGGTGGTTCTACCCCGCGATCAATAGCTGAGCGGTCGGATCCCTGATCTGACCGCGGCAGAATCGGGGCTCTGCCCCCTCGCTTAGAATAATGATCAAGCGAATCGGTATCATCGCCAACATAGAAAAGCTAAGAACCAAGGAGGTCTTAACCTCCCTGGTGGAGTGGCTGGAAGCCAAAGGGGCAGAATTTACCTTAGAGGAGGAGCTTGTCCCTTTGGTGGGTAGGGAGGAACTGGCCTATCCCCGGGAGGAACTTCCCGCTCGCTCCGATATGATCATAGCCTTAGGAGGAGATGGCACCCTTCTGGCTGCGGCACGGGCGGTGGGGGACTGCGGCACCCCCATCCTCGGGGTAAACTTAGGGAGGCTTGGCTTCCTTACCGAGCTGAAACCGGGAGAGATCTTTCTTGCCTTGGAGAGAATCTGGAAGGGGAGCTACACCTTAGAGGAAAGGATGGTGCTCAAGGCAGTGATCCTATCCAGACCAGGAGAGCCAACCTTCTATGCCCTAAATGACCTGGTGATAGACAAGGGAAGCTTCTCCCGGGTAATCCAACTGGAAACCTACATCAATGGAGAGTCCCTCTCCACATTCTCCGCCGATGGTCTTATTATCTCCACTCCCACCGGGTCCACAGCTTACTCCCTCTCTGCCGGGGGGCCGATCATCAACCCTCAGATGGAGGCCATAATCATCACCCCCATCTGTCCTCATAGCCTCTCTGTGAGGCCTATGGTCATCTCCAGGAAGGAGACCTTTGAGGCTGAGGTCTACTCAGACCACAACTCGGCTATGCTCACCATAGATGGACAGGTAGGATATGAGCTATCCTCTGGGGATAGGGTGAGTACAGAGAGGGCAGATTACAAGATATCTCTGATCCACTCCA
>DAOVCL010000036.1 GCA_030670005.1 Candidatus Zixiibacteriota bacterium
AGCCTCTTTGCCTGCTGGTTCACCTTTCCTACAGGCAGGGTGATGGCCGCATCGCCATAGTATCCCCTGTATCTTACCCCCATATCTAAGCTGACAAGATCGCCTTCCCTCAGCCGTTTTGGGCCCGGAATGCCATGGATGATCTCCTCATTTACCGAGACGCAGAGGGTGGCCGGATAGCCATTATAGCCCTTAAAGGCAGGGGTAGCCCCCTTCTCCCTGGTCAACCTCTCTGCCAGCCTATTCAACTCCTTGGTGGTTACCCCTGGCCTAATGAAATCTCTCAGGGAGGCCAATATCTGGGCCACTATCCGATTGCTCTCCCGCAGAATCTCTATCTCCTGCGGAGATTTAAGGGTTATCAACTGTCTCCCCTTCTCTGAACTACAATTTTGCAAGATCTTGTTTTTTGGGCAAAGTTTTTCAGGCTGCCTCTTTCCGTTTTGAATGAAGAAATTAGAAAATGAAAAAAGAACTATCTCTGAGCGACTCAGTGGTTATCTGAGGTGACTATTCAGCTATCAGCTTTGTGTCTTTCCCCATTTTCTCATTTTCGCCTCTTGGCTCTCGGCTTTCCATTGCAATCCATGCCCCTTGTTTGTTTGCAGCTTTGCTGCGCTGATGGAGTCTAAGGCCTCTTTGGCCCGGTAGGAGCTGCGCACAAATGGCCCCGAGGAGACGAAATGAAAACCGATCCTCAAGGCCTCCTCCTCATAGGCTAAGAAATCCTCGGGGGGAAGGTATTCCCTCACTTCAAGCTGTCTGCGGGAGGGCCTCAGGTACTGCCCGATGGTTAAAATATCGACCCCTACCTCCTTCATCTCCTCCATTACCGAGTTAACCTCCTCCCTCCTCTCCCCTAAGCCCATCATCAGGCCCGATTTGGTGAGGGCGCCCATCTCCTTTGCTAGCTTGAGGAGCTCAAGGGAGCGGTAGTAACTTGCCCCTGGCCTTACCAGTGGGTAGAGACGAGGGGCTGTCTCCACATTGTGGTTAAAGACATCCGCTCCCTCCTCTAAGACTTTCTTCAAGGAATTGAATCTTCCCCCAAAATCTGGCACCAGAACCTCCACTGTGGCCCCGGGATTGAGAGCCCTTATGTTTCTGATGGTCGAGGCAAAATGACTTGCCCCCCCATCCGGCAGGTCATCCCTGGTTACCGAGGTAACTACCACATGGCTCAGACCAAGCCTTCTCACAGCTTGGGCCACCCTCTCCGGCTCGTCTTGATCAAGGGGCAGAGGCTTCCCCTTCTTAACAGCACAGAAGCGACAATCCCTTGTACAGGTGTCACCCAAGATGAGAAAGGTAGCCGTCCCCCGGGGGAAGCAGTCCCCCAGGTTTGGGCACCTGGCCTCCTGACAGACGGTGTGTAGCTTAAGGGTTCCCAAAAGCGACTCCATCTGCAGGAGATTCTCCCTCTTGGGGCCCCTTCTTCTTAGCCAAAGAGGAAGGGACAACTAATCCCCTTTTTGGGGGCGGTTATGGTCATCGAGGGTGACAAGGATCGGTTCAACCCTTTCCTTTTTCTCGGCCAGAACATAGGAGATGACCATTATCAGATCCCCCACCTCCCCTAACCTGGCCGCCGGGCCATAGAGGGCAACTACCCCTGATCCCCTCTCCTCGGTTATGGTGTAGGTCTCAAACCTCTCCCCATTGTTCAGATTAAGAACCTGCACTAACTCCCCAGGAAGAATATCTGCCCTCTCCAAGAGCTCCTCATCCAAGCCTATGCTCCCCTGGTAATGGAGGAATAACTTGGTTATCCTGGCCCGGTGGATCTTTGACTTACACATAAACCTGAACATACTACCTCCTAGCGAAGCTTCGCCTTCCCGGCCCGGGACGGGCAAACCAACGAGGTAGGGACAACCCAGATTAGGCGAAGCTTCGAATTGTAAAATTCACCCCGTTAAATATTTGCTTATTTTAAAAGGTAGATTCCTTTTTCTAATAATTCTGCTTCCTCACCTCTAATTTTTGGTTGGACTTACTATTCAACGGGGTGAAAAATGCAAAGTGTAAAAGTCAAATCGCTTCCACGCCTGTTAAAACAACATCCTATCTTTCATTTTGCATTTTTTCCCGATCTATCGGGACAATCTGCAATTTTCAATGGCTGGCTTCAAAACTTGACACAAATTTTAAGATCTTGCCCTATGAAGCCAGCTAGTTCAGCCCTTGAGGGTCTTCTCCACCAACTTCACCGCGCAGTATTCCCCACACATAGTGCAGACATCGGAGAGCTTGGGTTGACTCTCCTCCCTGGCCCGACGGGCAAGTTCGGGGTCGAGGGAGAGCCTTATCTGTTCCTCCCAGTCGAGCTTCTTTCTGGCTTCAGACATCTTCTGATCCCAATCCCAGGCCCCTTTCACCCCCTTGACTAAGTCGCCAGCGTGGGCGGCAACTCGTGCGGCCATCACCCCCTCCCTCACCTCCTTCACCCCAGGTAGCTTCAGATGCTCCCCCGGAGTGACATAACAGAGGAAATCCGCGCCAGCCCCAGCGGCGATGGCTCCTCCAATGGCACATCCGATATGGTCATAACCGGGGGCAATATCGGTAACCAAGGGCCCCAGCACATAGAAGGGAGCACCATAACAGAGCCTCTTCTCTAAAAGGACATTTGCCTCCACCTGATCTAAGGGGATATGGCCGGGCCCCTCGATCATCACCTGCACCCCCTTCTCCCAGGCCCTCTTGGTCAGCTCCCCCAGGATAATGAGCTCCTCAAGCTGGGCCCTGTCGGTGGCATCTACAATTGAGCCGGGTCTGAAACCATCTCCCAAGCTCAAGGTGAGGTCATACATTTGAGCTATCTCCAAAAGCCGGTCAAAATCCTCATAGAGGGGATTTTCCTGCTTGTTGGCTACCATCCAGGTAATCAGGAAGGCCCCTCCCCTGCTTACTATGTCCATCACCCTCCCCTGTAGTCTCAGTCTCTCAAAAGCTGACCTGGTAACCCCACAGTGCACGGTGACGAAGTCCACCCCATCCTGGGCCTGCCTTTCTATGACTTCGAATATCTTATCCCCCTCCATCCGGATCAAGGCCCCTTTTTGGGCAATGGTCTCGATTGCTGCCTGGTAGATGGGGACGGTGCCCAGCGGAATGGGGGATTCCTTTAAGATCCGCCTCCTTATCTGATCCAAATCCCCCCCGGTGCTCAGGTCCATAATCGTATCCGCTCCCGCCTCCCAGCTAACCCTTGCCTTCTCCAGCTCCTCCTCTAAATTTGCATAGTCTGTGGAGGTTCCTATGTTGGCATTGACCTTTGTTCTCAACCCCCTTCCGATCCCTATTGGACGCTGGAGTTTATGCTTGGTGTTTTTAGGGATGACTATGGCCCCCTCTGCTACACCCTCCCTTATCTCCTCTGAGGTCAAGCCCTCACACTCGGCCACAGCCCTCATCTCATTGGTAATCTTTCCCTGACGCGCCAAACTCATCTGGGTCATATCTGGTTCCCCTCCCTCCACCTATAAAGATAGTCTAAAATCAGCTATGGTTAGGGTTTTCTCTATCATCAGAATCAATATATAATCTCACACCCCTTCAAGCAAGGGGAATTTTTCCACTCCAGTCAAATTCGGCAACAATCCGGTGAACCCTAATTTTTGAACTACACATCAGGCTATTTGCTGATCCCTGGGAACTAATGATGGATGTTAGCCTGAACTATTCATAAATTTATAGCATAAGAATTTCCATTTTTAGACAGGATAAAAAGGATAAACAAGGTTCATTAAACACCGAAAATCACTGAATGATAAAAAATGCTAAGGAAGAATATGCCTTGTAATTTTTCTGTGGGTTCGGAGTTTTCTTAGAAAAATTAAGAATCCTGTTATCCCGTCAGAAAAGTCCCGCCGCAGACGGCTAAGTTCAGCTACAAAGTCTCTAAGCATGTCCTGAGCGAAGCCGAAGGATCACTAAGAAAAGTGGACATAGAACACCCCGTTATTAAACTGAGTTTCTCTGCATTAATCTTTGAACATTTGCTTAACCTATGTTTAATCAATACTTTATGCCTTGGTGCCTCTGTGGCATACGAATTATTCGGGTTAGCATCCACAAGGAGATTGGCTCATTAACCCTTGTAAGGGCTCCGATAAATCGGAGCCCACAAGATTCCGGCCGTATAAATGCGGTCCCTACATACTCTCACCCAGGCGAGGTTCTGCCAGATGTTCCTTCTACCCGGCTTTAGCCGAGGGTCTAACCAACCCTAGGCTAAAGTGTGGTAGAAATCGAGGTGAAAAGCCCTTTCCCCCAATTTAACAGGGTTGTTGATGGTTGATTTGAATGTTACGATCTAAATGTGGATTACTATAATTCGGATGATAAACCCGACGCATATGTTCAGATCTACGCACCAGATCCCTCACATATCCTATCTCCCTCTCCTCTATCTTCAAAACCTGGCCTATGCGCGGGCTCTCCCACCCCCTCTCCAGGGCAAGAAGGATCATATCCAGCCTTTCATAGGGAACCCCTATCGCCTCCTCATCTATGATCCCAGGCACCAGGTCCGGGGAAGGAGACTTGTTTAAGATGGAGGGAGGAACCTTCAAATATCGGGCCAGTTGGAGCACCTGGGTCTTGTATAGGTTCAAGAGGGGCATCACATCTGCCGCATCATCACACCCATGCTTTACGAAGAATCCAATCATATACTCGGTTTTGTTCGCCCCTCCCATTACCAGCCTGTTTTCCCTCTCTCCCCAGAGGTAGAGCAACACCATTCTTAACCTGTGCTTTATGCGATAATAGGCATTGGCCCTTTGGAGGGAAAACCCAAGTTTCTTTCCGCTTAACCCCTGAATTCCCGCCGAAAAGGGGCTCTCATCGGCTATTCCTTCGTAAAGGTGATAGGCTTTTCTTATCATCTTCCCCTTTAGCCTCCCTGGTAGGGGGAGCTTGCCAATGGGGAAGAGCTTATAGGCTCCAAATTTCCTAAGATAGGGGGTAATATCGATCAATCTCGTTTTTATTCCCAGATCCTCGGCCAGATTAAGGGCATCCTTGCGGTTCTCCACCTGGGACTCCTTCTCCGGCATAATCAAAGCTAAAACCTTTTGGGCTCCCACCGCCCTTTTACACAACACCGAAACGACGGCTGAGTCCACCCCACCGCTCAACCCCAAGATCACCCCATCCCTCTCCAATTTCTCCATATACCCCCTGATGAAGCCCTCTAAGGAAGAGGTCAGGTTTTCCGGCTCGATCCTTAGCTGGGACCTTAAGCCTTCCCTCTGGGAATTGGGGTCCATCTGGTTCTTATCTGGCTAAAAGGTTATGTAAAACGGGTAAAAGAGACCTTAATCCTGCTTCTAAGTAAGATCAGGCATTGTCCTATCTCTTCAATATTATCCCTTTTTACCTCCTCTGTCAAGGGGGAAATGGGAGACTAAAAGCCCTGAACACGAATAACACGAATATACAAATAGCACAAATCCCAACCAACAATTCTTGCAATTAGGCCCTTCCAGCCCTGGCGATCCTTGGCATAAATAGGAGGCTCTCTATCAACTTTACAAAAAACCGCCGAGGCTTTTGGCCCCTGCGGTTTCTGAGCGGTCAGACCCCTTCATCTAACCGTAGTCCTACTTCAAGTAGAACACGAATAACACGAATATACGAATGGCACAAATCTCAACCAACAATTCTTGTAACACTTTTCAAGACTGAGGTGGCAGAACCCCGATTCCGCCACCCTCCTCCCTTGCCGTCAGAATCGGGGTTCTGACGGCTCGCTTTTAAGAAATCGCACTCTCAAAGAATCGGAAAAGTTTTTTGTGGCCTTTTTGCTTTAAAGTGATTATATTTGGGGAAACCCAATTAAGGAGTTCTTATGTGTGGGATCATCGGATATATCGGGGAAAAGGAGACCGTCCCCATCCTTATAGATGGGCTGAAGCGAATGGAGTATCGGGGCTATGACTCGGCCGGACTGGCGGTGATCGAGGAGGAGGGCCTTATCTGCGAGAAGACTGTGGGAAAGATCACTGACCTGGAGGCCTTACTAAAAAAGAGAAAGTTCCTCTCCACCGTGGGGATCGCCCATACCCGTTGGGCCACCCATGGGGAACCATCAGACTTCAATGCCCACCCCCACATCGACTGCAAGGGGGAGATAGCTGTGGTGCACAATGGGATAATAGAAAATTATATGGCCCTAAGGGAGCTTCTGGAGAGAAAGGGGCACAAATTCAGAACCCAGACGGACACGGAGGTTTTAGCCCATCTCATAGAGGAGTATTATCAGGGGGATCTCGCCGAGGCCACCAGGGTGGCCCTTACCCAGGTGGAGGGAACCTATGGTATTGCCGTCCTCTGTCTACACAATCCTGATCAGATCGTGGCCGCCCGCAAGGGAAGCCCTCTGGTAATTGGGAAAGGGATGGGGGAACAAATAGTAGCCTCGGATATCGCCGCCCTAATCAGATACACCAATCAGGTCGTCTACCTTGAAGATGGGGAGTTAGCGGTAATCACCAGGGAGGGTTTCACCATCTCCACCACGGAGAAGGTGGAGATACCCCCTAAATTCCAGGAGATATCCTGGAGCCTTGATATGATAGAGAAGGGCGGTTACCCTCATTTTATGCTCAAGGAGATATTCGAACAGCCTACCACTCTGCGGAATGCCATTAGGGGAAGGCTAAATGAGGAGGAGGGAACGGCCAGGCTAAATGGCCTCAGGCTATATTATGATGACCTCCCCCACATCAGAAGGATCATCTTCACCGCCTGTGGCACTTCCTGGCATGCCGCCCTGGCCGGGGAGTATATGATAGAGGATCTGGTTCACACACCGGTAGAGGTGGAATATGCCTCGGAGTTCAGGTATCGGAGTCCTATAATCGATGAGGGGACGGTCGTCTTTGTCATCAGCCAATCCGGGGAGACGGCAGACACCTTGGCTGCAATGAGGGAGGCAAAGAGGAAAGGGGCCACCACCCTGGGCATCTGCAATGTGGTCGGTTCTACCATTGCCCGGGAGACAGATGCCGGGGTATATATCCATGCCGGGCCAGAGATAGGGGTAGCCTCCACCAAGGCCTTCACCTCCCAGCTTATGGTGCTTGGCCTGATCACCCTGATGCTGGGAAGGATGAGGGACCTATCCGCCGAGCAGGGAAGGGAGATAGTCAAGGCCATAAAGAGGATACCCGATCAGGTGGAAAGGATTCTGAATAAGGATAAGGAGGTGAAGAAAATCGCCTCTGCCTTTGCCCACTCCAACAACTTTCTCTACTTGGGTCGCAGCTATAACTTCCCGGTTGCCTTGGAGGGGGCCCTGAAGCTGAAGGAGATTTCCTATGTCCATGCTGAGGGGTATCCGGCGGCGGAGATGAAACATGGTCCCATAGCCCTGATAGATAAGAATATGCCAGTGGTGGTTATAGCCATCAAGGACTCGGTTTATGATAAGGTGCTCAGCAACATAGAGGAGGTCAAGGCCCGCAAGGGGGTAGTGATCGCCATCGCCACCGAGGGAGATGAGAGGATAAAGAGGATGGTGGACCACATCTTCTATGTCCCAAAAACTATGGAGTTTCTCACTCCACTTTTGACCGTTATCCCCCTGCAGCTTTTAGCCTATCACATCGCCGTTCTCCGGGGCTGTCATGTTGATCAGCCTCGCAACTTAGCCAAGTCCGTAACCGTGGAGTAGGGATGAAAGAGGTGATCAAAACCAAAAGGGCGCCTCAGGCCATTGGCCCCTATAGCCAGGGGATAATAGCCAACGGTTTTATCTTTGTCTCCGGGCAGATAGCCCTGGATCCCCAAACAGGGGAGATCTGCTCCCCCGAGACAGGGGCCCAGACAAAGCGGGTTCTGGAAAACATCAGGGCCATCCTTAGGGAGGCGGGAAGCAACCTTGATCGGGTGGCCAAATCCACCGTTTATCTGACCGACCTCGATGATTTCTCCTCCTTTAACCAGGTCTATGCCACCTACTTTCCCACTCAGCCTCCGGCCAGGGCTACCGTGGAGGTATCCAGGCTTCCCAAGGGGGCCAAGGTGGAGATAGAGGTTATAGGTTTAGCCTGAGAGGATGGGAATTTCCATTTTTGGACAGGATGACCAGGATAAATAAAACTCATCCCCCATACTTTCCTTGTGTGGGGGTTACATCTAAGCCAATTAGGATGTGGGAGAAATCTCCCCTGGGCGGAGCCTCGGGCAAGCCTGATGTTGCTAACCCGGATTATTCACAAAATCATATAAATCTTCTTGCAGGGCCATTGTTTTTCATTGTAGGGACAGGGCTTTAGCCCTGTCCGAGGAGAGCGGACAGACATAAATGTCTGTCCCTACAAAACGATACATAAGGCCTTAAGTTTGGAAAAGATATGCCAATTCGTTATCAGTTTGCGAATAATTCGGGCTAAAAGGCGTGCTGTCAGGAGTTTCCTCCTGACAGCTCTTGATGGGCACTTCTCCCCCAATTCAAATGTGTCGCTGGTCGCCGATTTGAATGTTACAATCCAAATGCGGGTTACAATAATAGATGCTGTGGGCAGGATGAATAAAAATCCTGTAAATCCTGTCGGAAAAGTCTCGCTGAAGGTGGCTAATTTCAGATGGTAAATGGGAAATCCTATCTAACCCTCTTTGTTCTGGTCTTGCTTTTACCCTACCCCAGTCTGGCTAAGCAGGGGGAGTGGAGACCTTCACCCAGAGGGGCCCTCTTGCGGGCCTTCATCTTCCCTGGTTGGGGTCAATTCTACAATCACCGGTATGCGAAAGGAGTGGGGGTCCTTCTCGTCGAGACTGCCTTGGTAGTCGAGCTTGCCCAGAGATGGCAGACCACCAATCAACTCTGGGAGAAATCCAGAAGTTACCCTCCGGGCTCAGAGGAGAGGCAGATCTATCAGGATAGGCATTTAAGGGCCGAGGAGAGGAGAAATGCCTACATCTGGTGGACCTCTGGCTTTATCATCCTCTCCGCCTTGGATGCCTATGTGGATGCCTATCTATTTGGCTTCAAAAGGGATTTTCAGGAGAGACTCTCTTTAGAGGTGGGCCCAGCTTACGGGGTTAAAATTTCGCTGAGGTTTTAGCTATGAACAGATCATTCTGGGAGAGGATAGAGGAAGAGGTTTTGGTTGGCGATGGGGGTATGGGCACGATGATCTACTCCAAGGGGGTGGCCAAGGGGCAGTGCTTTGATGAGCTGAACATCTTGAGGCCGGAGCTGGTCAGGGAGATACATTCTGCCTATATCGGGGCTGGAGCCCAGATAATAGAGACCAATACCTTTGGGGCCAATCGGGCCATACTGGACTTCTATGGGCTGGGGGGTAAAACCAAGGAGATTAACTACCAGGGGGCGAAGATCGCTAAGGAGGTCGCCGGGGTGGCCTGGGTGGCCGGCTGTGTGGGGCCGGTGAGCAGGCCCTATGAATCGCTGAAAAGGCCTCAAGAGATGGAGGAGCTATTCTACGAACAGATCCAGGCTTTGGCCGAGGGAGGGGCTGACCTCATCATCTTAGACACCTTCTCCGATATTGAGGAGGCCAAAGGGGCCCTGCGGGCCTGCCGCAGAGTGGGAGATCTCCCGGTTGTCTGCAATTTCTCCTTCCTGGAGGATGGGAAGACCCTCACCGGACTTACCCCTGAAGAGGCCGCCCAAAAAATGCACGAATTGGGGGCAAGGATAGTGGGAAGCAACTGTGGGATAGGGGCTCAGGGGGTCTTGGAGGCGATAGAGAGGATGAGAAGCCATTCTGACGGGATACTCTCCGCCTTCCCCAACGCCGGCCTGCCCAAGTTCGTGGGGGGGAGGTTCCTTTATCCCTCCAGCCCAAGCTATTTTGCCACCTATGCCCTCAGGTATCTGGAGGCCGGGGCCGGGATTGTGGGGGGATGCTGTGGCTCCACCCCTGCCCACATAAGGGCGATCTCTCAGGCCATAAAGGGCCTCAAGCCAAAGCCCAAGCCAAGGCCAGATGCTAGGATCTCCGTAAAGCCAAGGGGGGAGCCCCCAGAGGCCAAGCCGCTCTCCTCCCTGCGGGGAAAGATTGGGAAGAAGTTCCTCCAATTAGTGGAGATGGATCCCCCCCGGGGTGTGGATATGTCCAGGGAACTGGAGATGGCCCAGAGGTTCAAGGCCAGAGGAATAGATGGGGTGACCGTCTCCGACAGCCCAATGGCCAGGATAAGAATGAGCCCGCTCGCCCTCTCCCATAGGATATCCTCTGAGGTGGGATTGGAGGTCATCCTCCACTTCACCTGCCGGGATCGGAACATCATCGGCCTGCAGTCAGACCTTTTGGGGGCCTATGCTTTGGGCATCGAGAATATCCTGGCCCTCACTGGCGATCCTCCCAGTGTGGGCGACTACCCCTATGCAGTGGCCGTTTTTGAGGTCACCTCCACTGGCCTTTTGAGGATAATAAGATCGCTCAACCAGGGGAGGGACTTGGCGGGCAACCCATTGAGCCAGAAGACGACCTTCTTCGTGGGGATAGCGGCCAATCCGGGGGCAGATGATATAGGACAAGAGGTTGAGAGGTTAGAGGAGAAGGCTTCCGCTGGGGCTGACTTCATCCTCACCCAACCCCTCTTCGACCCGGCTGTCTTAGAGCGGTTTCTGAAGAAGACTGCCCACCTGGGGTTTCCAGTGGTCGTCGGCCTTTTGCCCCTCTACAGCCTGCGCCATGCTGAGTTCCTTCAGAATGAGGTCCCTGGTATCAACATCCCCCAGACCATTGTGGAGAGGATAAAGGAAGGCGAGGATGGAGTAGAGATTGCCGAAGAGCTTCTCAGGGAGTTGAGGGGGAGCGCGGCAGGGGTCTGCATTATGCCTCCTTTCCATAAGTATGATATGGCGGAAAGGATTTTGCAGGGTTTTGATAAAGAGAACAGATAACTGTTCACCACAGACCAGCACGGAAAAAAAGATGGAGATGGCCGTTAGATGTGGGCATCTAACAGCTCAGGGGGAACCCTGCACTAAAGTGCGGTTAAATCCCTTCTACCCGGCTTTAGCCGAGGGTTCTTTAGAGATACTACCGAGGTCACTAAATAGTTTACATTTTTTATGTCATTCCGAGTGGAGCGAAGCGGAATCGAGGAATCTATTTCAGGCAAAATCAGATTTCTCCACTCACGGAGCCTGTCCCGAGCTTGTCTCGGGGTTCGGTCGAAATGACACTTGGAAGTAAACAATTTGATGCTCTCCGTAGTAACCGTCAGATGAGGGCATCTGACGGCTCAGGCACTAGCGTAGCTTCATAAGGCAACATCTCAAAATTTGTGTCAAGTTTTTGGAGCAACCAAGAATAGATGGAGAAATAGATGTTCTGTGGGGGAGGAAGAGAATGAAGAGCAATAGGACTGACCCAGGCTTTGTTGGCTCTGGTTAAAGGATTTTTTCATTCTTAATTCTACATTCTTCATTTTACATTCGAAGCTTCGCCCAGTTTATACTGCCAGACCTCGTCGGTTTGAGGCGAAGCTTCGCTGGGAAAGGAAGCCAAGGATGATTGCCACTGCAGTGGGGAACTATCCCAAGACACCAGCCCCCCCTGGGGAGCCTAAGCTGAGGAGGGCCATAGCCAAATTCGAGAGGGGAGAGATAGATCGGGGGGAACTGGAGAGGGTAGAGGGTGAGGTAACTAAGGATGTCCTCGCCGAACAGGTCAAGGCAGGACTCGACCTCTTGACCGATGGACAGATTAGATGGGAGGATGGGCAGACCTACTTTGCCCGTAAACTAAGTGGTTTCTCCATAGATGGTCTGATCAGGTATTTCGACACCAACACCTACTATCGGCAACCAGTGGTGAAGGGTAAGGTGAAGTGGAAGGGGCCCATCGGCTTAAAGGATTACAGGTTTGCCCAAAAAGAGGGGGAAAGACCGGTGAAACCAGTGATCACCGGCCCCTATACCCTAGCCAGACTCTCCCAGAACAGAGGTTACCATAGCTTTGAGGAGCTGGTTATGGACCTGGCCTCTGCCCTCAACCAGGAGGCCCTCTCCCTCCAGGAGGCAGACTCCCCCTGGATACAGTTTGACGAGCCAGCCATCCTCAAGCACAAGGAGGATTTTCCCCTCTTTGAGAGGGCGATGGAGATCCTCACCTCCGGGCTAAGGGTGAAGACTTCCCTCTACACCTGGTTTGGAGACATAGAGGGGCTCTCTCCCAGGTTCTTCCAGCTCCCCTTTGATCTCTTTGGCCTGGATCTGGTGAGGGGGCAAAGGAGCCTGAAGCTAATAGATGAGGTGCCGAAGGGGAAGGGGCTGGGGTTGGGTATAGTTGATGCCCGTAACACAAAGCTGGAGAGTGAGCGGGAACTGGTGGAGCTAATCAAGAGAGTCTCTCAGATAGTCCCCCCAGAGAGGCTCCATATCAACCCCAGTTGCGGATTGGAATATCTTCCCCGGGAGAGGACCTACCAGAAGCTCGTCCTTATGGCCCAGGCGGTGAGACAAGCAGAGGAGGTGATCTGATGATTCTCCCTACAACTACAGTGGGAAGCTTCCCCAAACCTGGTTATCTGGTAAGAGCCAGGGCCAAATACTCCCAAGGGGAGCTGAGCAAGGATGACCTCTGGGAGCTGGAGAAAAGGGCCACAGAGGAGGTTATCGAACTACAGGAGGATGTGGGGCTGGATATTCTGGTGGATGGGGAGATGTACCGAGGAGATATGGTAACTTTCTTTGCGGAGAATATGGAGGGCTTTAGGATAAGCGGGCTCGTTCGCTCCTATGGAAATCGCTATTATCGCAAACCCATCGTGGTGGGGAGAGTAAAGAGGTTAAGGCCCATAACCGTTGGCTATTTCACCTTTGCTCAGAGCCTAACCTCGAAGCCATTGAAGGGGATGTTGACCGGCCCCTATACAATGGCCGAGTGGTCCTTCAACGAATACTAC
>DAOVCL010000153.1 GCA_030670005.1 Candidatus Zixiibacteriota bacterium
CCGTTACCTCCCCCAGGATCGGGGCCTGAGCCGAGGAGAATCTGACCCATTTCCTCCTGTTTTTGTCCCAGCCACAGAGGCCATCCTCTGTCCCCACCCAAACAAGATCCTTTCCTACCTCCACATCATAGATCCTGGTTAGTTTCAATCCCATATTAGCCAGAGAGAGTGTGGAGTCATTGGGGAAGGACAGTTTGGCCATTCCCGATGAGGTGCCTATCCAGAGAGGACCACCCTCTACATCGAGGTCTGTCACCTCATCTGAGGGGAGGCCATCAAATGTGGTAAAATATCTCCATCTCTCCGTGTGCTTATTGTATTGGGAGAGGCCCTGTGTGGTCCCCACCCAGACATAGGTGGAGCTGGCCGCAAAGCAGGTGACCTCATCGCTTAAGAGGCCGTCCGTGTGGGTAGATTCGAAGTAGCTCCATTCCTTGGTCTGGCGGTTGTAGACGGTTATCCCAGAAGAACTCCCAAAATCGTTCTCCCCTCCGAACCAGAGCTTTTCCCCATCCCTCAGGATGGCCTCCACACTCGTTCCCATCAGCCCATACCTGAAGAGCTTTAGCTGGCGGGTGCGATAGGAGCCCATCCCTACATTGAGCCCCCAAGTTCCCAGCCAGAGGTTGTCCCAGTCATCCTTGAGCCAGGCGTGAATGGGAAATTCCCTGAGGCGGCTGTCGGCAATATACCCCTCGGGGAAAAAGTGATAGCCAAAGGGTGGGAAGAAATATGGAGATTTGAATTTACTCTGGTGGGAATAGGCCAAGCTGTCCGGGAAGGAACCGCCGTATATCCAATCCTCAAAGGCCGGTTGATAGCCACAGACCCCCCCTTTGGTCTTGGCCCAGAGCTCACCCCGGCTGGGGTCATAGGCCAGATCCTCCACCCAATCATTCCGCAATCCAGTACTTGTGGTAAAAGGGTAGTCCCAGTTTTGGGTATAGCGGTTGTATCTGGTTATCCCCTGCGTGGTTCCGAAAAATACATATTTGGGGCTGATGGCGATTGAGGTCACATAGCGGAAGTCGGAGTAGCTTATCCAATCCCCCTGTCTGTAGGGGGGCCTCGCTGAGGAGGTGGCAGAAAGAAGGAAAGCCAAAACAAGGGATAAAAATGATATTCTGCTCACTGATTTCTCCTTAATTAAGTGAGAGGGGGGAATTAATGTTTTTTCTCCAACTCCTTACCCTCCACCAGGGCAAAGGCCAGGGCATAGCTTCTGGTATGGGAGAGGGAGATGGCCACCCTGAATTGGGATCTCAACCTCTGGGGCAACCTGATCACAGGCGCACCTCTGGAGTCATTTAGCACCTCGATCTCTAAATAGCCTACCCCTCCACCCAGGGCTTTAAGCACCGCCTCCTTGGCCGCAAACCTGGCGGCAAAATGGAGATGAGGGCGGCTCTTTCCCTGACAGTAGCTTCTCTCCTCAGGGGTAAATGCCCGAAAGAGGAATCTCTCCCCCCACCTCTCTATGGCCTTTCTCATCCTCTCCGTCTCCACCAGATCCGTTCCTACCAATATCATCGATTGTTTTCCTCATCGACCAGACTCAGCAACTTAGCGATGTCGTCTATCTCATAATCTGCGCCTGAGGAGGTGGTGTCGAAAGTATCCCCATACCTGGCAAATACAGTCCTTATACCCAGCCTCTTAGCTCCCACCACATCCCTCTCTGGCCAATCGCCTACCATAAGGGCCTCTGATGGCTCAACTTCCAAGCTCTGAAGGGCCTTGAGAAAGGGGGCTGGATTGGGCTTAAGCTCACCGGTATCCTCAAAGGTAACAACGCAGTCAAATAGGTGATGAAGCTTTAGTTGGCAGAGCCTGAGCCAAGCCTGAAGCTTCGGGGCATCTGAGATTACGGCCATCTTTATCCCCCTTTTGGCAAGTTCAATGAGGGTATAGTCCACATGGGGATAGGGGACTAAGGCGGCATCCCTGGCCTTGCGATAGGCTACTATTCCGGCAGCATGGATCTTGGGATCTATCCCCCCCATCTCCCTGGTGAGAAATTGGTCAAAGATCTTCTGATACTCTATCCCCTCCGCCTCGTAGATGTTGTAAATCTTGGCCTTTATCTCCCCCCTGGGCATATCCAAGCCCGCATCGATCATAGCCTCTATAGCCGCATCAATGGAATCCCTCTTCATCTTCATAAAATCGACCAGGGTGTTGTCCAAGTCGAAGATTATGGCCTTTATCATCGCTCCCTCCTTAAGAGGAATATAACAACCCCTGGGGGAAAAGTCAAAAAAATTCCCAAATTTTTATGTATCTGTAGAGAGGCATTCCCTCTTTCTAATTTGTGGGCAATAATCGCTTGACTGAACCTAATCAATGAGGTAATTTTAGTCTATGAAGCTTAGCGGGCCGGTGTGGCTTATGCAGCCCATCCCCTATTTTGGTGAGCCCATAGGAGATGGCTGGATCTACGAGCCAAAGATAGACGGGTGGAGGATGCAGCTTATCAGACTTGATGATGGAAGAGTTGAGGTTTGGGGGAGGAGATTGGAGAAGGAGCCAAATTGGACCCATAAATTGCCCTCTTTGGTTGAGGTCGGCCAAAAGGTTCTTCCACCAGGGACCCTCCTTGACTGCGAGCTCTATACCCGGAAGGGGAGGAGGTTCATACCCAGCCTTTTTGCCAAGGAGAAGAGGCTTAAACCCTTGGTCTGGGTCTTTGACATCATTTTCTATAAGGGTAACTTCCTCGGTGACCTCCCCCTCATCCAGCGGAAGGCTATTCTCAAGGGAATTGGGCTACAAGGCCCCTTGCATTTTCTTAAGTTCCACCAGGTGGTGGATCTTGGGAGGGATCTGGGTAAGCTACTACGGAATGGGCATGAGGGAATGGTGGTAAAACTGCTCTCCTCCCCCTACGAGGTGGGCAGGGACTCTCCCTTGGCCACCCAAAACTGGAGGAAGATAAAGGGGAGGTAATATGGCAGTAGGAAGGTTTCAGGTAATGGCCCTCCTTCAGGCGGCCAGGGCATTTGTTCTGGGGCTACCCTCAGAGTCGGCTAAAAGCTGGGGGTTGAACCGGGCCATCTTTTATGCTGCGGCCAAAAGAGGCCTCCTGGGGAAAAGGCCCTCCCCAGCAGAGGGGATCAAGCTGCCCAGCCTAGTTATGGAGGAGGAGAAAAGGAGGAGACTTCAGGAGAGCTTTGGCATCCATCATTTGGGGGATGAGTATGCCTACTCAGTAGTTTTAGATGGAAAGAAGCTCTTCGTCATAGGAGATGAGATCCAAACCGAGGAACGTTTCGGAAAACAGGTAGAGAAAAGGTTTGGTTCCCTCTTTACTCAGGCTTGGGAGGAGGCAGTGGAGATCTGCAGGAAAGCAGACAAGGGGGTCCTCCTCTCCCAGAGGTATTTCTATGAGTCCCTCTATAAACCTCAGAGGGATAAGCTGGCGCAGAGATGGACCCAGATGGTCAAGGAGAGAAGTCAGTCGTAATAGGTTTTCGGCAAAGTTCGCTGATAAGAAAGGGGCTTAAGCCTAATGGACAGGTGTTCACTTATCAATTTCGAGATCATAGAAAGGGGATAGGGGGGAAGATGGATTTTTCACTTTTAGAGAGACTTTCCAATGCCTTTGGGATTGCAGGCAGAGAGGATGAGGTGAGGGAGATCGTAAAGGGGAAGTTAGAAACCCTCTGCGATGAGGTCTGGGTAGACAATTTGGGTTCAGTCATTGGACACAAGAAGGGCTCACCCCCTCGGGTGGCCATTGATGCCCATATTGATGAGGTAGGGTTTATGGTTAATTACATAGATAAGGAGGGGTTTGTCAGAGTCCTGCCGGTAGGAGGGGTTGACCAGAGGGTATTCTACTCCCAGCGGGTGAAGATCTTTGGTAAGAGGGTAGTCAGAGGAGTGGTGGGATCAATTCCACCCCATCTTGCCAGGGGAAAAAAGATTGAGTCGGACAAGGTTCCCGAAATTGAGGACTGCTTCATTGATACAGGACTTCCTGCAGAGGAGGTCTTTGCAAATGTGAGGATTGGAGACTATGTTGGTTTTGATTCCATCTTCTTCGATAACGGGGAGAGCATCTTTGGTAAGGCATTCGATGATCGGATCGGCGTATTCGCTATGATCGAGGGCTTAAAGGCCGCTAAAAGCATTTCTACTGATCTCTATTTTGTCGGTGCTGTTCAGGAGGAGATGGGTGTGAAGGGGGCGTCGGCATCCGCCTTTGGTGTGGCCCCGGATGTGGCCATTGCCTTAGAGGGAACAATTGCCAACGATTGCCCAGGGGTTCCGGAGGAAAGGAGGCTGGCCAGACACGGATTGGGGCCGGAACTGAGGATTATGGATAGGACGATGCTTGCCGATAGGGGCCTTGTAGACTACATCTCTGCACTGGGGGGAAAGCGAGGTATCCCACATCAGTTGGTCGTGAAGAAGGCAGGCTCTACCGATGCAAGAGCATATCAGATAGCCAGAGCAGGGGTAAGGGCGGCAGCCATCTCCTGTCCGGTGCGATACATCCACTCTGCGGTGGGCATGGCCCGCAAAGCGGATGTTGAGGCAATGGTCTCCCTGGTGGCGGCAATTATCGAGGAGATAGG
>DAOVCL010000156.1 GCA_030670005.1 Candidatus Zixiibacteriota bacterium
AGTCATCCTTGGAATCAAGCTTCAAATTTCAACACATTGAGGGTGATAGTATCGGTGATCCCTTTAATGGCCTGGATTCTGTCGAGCACTAAAGTTCCAATGGCGTTAAAATCAGCCCCCTGGATAGTGGCCACTAAGTCATAAGGGCCGGAGACGGCGTCCAGGTTCTGCACCCCCTCAAGCTTAGAGAGTTCATCATATACCTCTCTGGCCTTTCCCGCCTCTACGCTGATCAAAACATAGGCGGTAGCGATCATCTTTTCCCTCCTCATCTTGGGTTTTACATCCAAAAAACTGTCAGATCTATTCTAACAGTTCGCCTCGGAATCCCACGGGGTTAGACAGATGGCTTCTGTCAAAGAATTCTTCATTAACCACTAAGGCCAAAGTTCTGTAGGGACAGACCTTCAGGTCTGTCCGCTTTCCTCGCACCCCAATAAAGAAGAAAGGTGTAAATAGGATCAGGTCTTCAACTTTTCTGTACTACAATTTTGCAAGATCTTGTTTTTGGGACAAAGTTTTTCAGGCTGCCTTGGCGAGAAGCGGTATATATCAGGAGAAAGCCTGGGGCTTCAAATAACTTTTTTACTATCAGTGAAATCCGTGAAATCTGTGGCCCTTGTTTGGTTGCGGCTTTGCCGCGCTTTGAACTGTTATGATCTTTATCTATCCTGTCTAAAAATGGCCTCGATCACTCGGTGATATTCCCTGAAATCATTAAAGAGGTAGTCGGCCCCCGAGGCCTCCAGCTTTTCCCTCCCTACAACACCAGTGGCCACTGCAATGGAACGGGCCCCCACCCCGGCCGCACACTCCACATCAAGGGGGGTATCACCTATGATCACTATATCCTCTTTATCCAGATGATCATTGGATTTTCTCCTGGCCCTCTGCAGTGCTATCAACGGAAGGCGGTTCCTCTCCTCAGCATCGCTGCCGTAAGCCCCAATTGAGAAGTAATCCTGGAGGTTGAGAGCCTCAAGCTTGATTTTGGCCCCTCCCTCGATATTGCCAGTAAGAAGGCCAAGGATAGCCCTTCCATCACTCTTTAGTCCCTCTAAGAGGGATAACACCCCGGGGAAAAGGGTCGGAGGAGGACCTTTCCTTATCTCTTCTCTTAACCTCTGCAGATAGAGTTCAAAGACCAAGGTCATTCTCTCCCTGATGAAACCCTCCTGAAAGCCAGTCCTCTTCATCAGATCGAGAACTATCTGGGGGTCGGTGCGGCCGGCAAAAGAATAATCATCCACGCGACCCAACCTGCCAAATGTCTCCTTCAGAGCCCCCTTCAAGGCCCTTCCCCCTGCTCCCTTGGAACTGAGAAGGGTTCCATCTATATCAAAGAGGACAAGCCTTGGCCTCATCTAACCTCCTTCATAAGGCAAAATCTTAAAATTGTGCTAAGTTTTGGAGTCATCAAGGGTAAAAAATATATCCCAAACGGTTATAACTTGAGCTTTTTGAGAATTTCTTTTAACCGCAAAAAGCACAAAGTAGGCGCGGAGCCTTCGCCCTGACGGGCTCAGCCCAAAGGGTTCGCAGAGGTTCTTCTCCACGTAACTTTGCGTTTCCTTTGCGAGCTTTGCGGTTAAAAGCTTCCATTTGTGCCTGTGCGGAGGATAGCTATTTTGGGAACAAGAAGAAGGGAAAGCAATGGAACTGAGACCCAAACTTCTTCGCCCGGGCGATAGCTTTTTCATTCTTAATTCGACATTCTTAATTTTTCATTCGAATCTTCACTAACCCTCTACAACCTTAATCAAAATTCTCCTTCTCCTGGGACCATCGAACTCACCAAAATAGATCCCCTGCCAGGTGCCTAAGAGAAGCCTTCCCTCCTCCACTGGTATGCACTCAGAGGCCCCCACCAGGCTCGACTTTATGTGGGCGGCAGCATTCCCCTCTAAATGGCTATAGCCGTCCTCGAATGGTATCAGCTTATTCAGTTCCTTGATAATATCTTTTTTCACGCTGGGATCGGCGTTCTCATTGATGAAGACCCCGGCTGTGGTATGGGGGACATAGAGACAGAGCAACCCCTCCTTCACCCCGCTCTCCCTCAATGCCCTCTCCACCTGAGAGGTTATATCCACCACCTCCACCCGGGAGGAGGTCTTTACCTCGATCTCCTTAAGCATCAAGCCTCCTTTGCCCTCGATTTTAGCCATCTATGCCTATGGTGCTTTCAGTTGGCTAAATCTTTATCCCAATAATAATATCGCTCCTCCCACCTGTCAAGCTATTTTGCCAAGGTCTCTACTCTTCAAATTTGAGGTTGACTGGGAGAGGGAAGGATGTTAGCTTTAGCCCAAGGGGAATGTTGGTTATGGATATGAGAGAGATCTTCGGGAAAGATGGTCTAATCTCCAAGAGACTGCTGGCTTATGAGGAGAGGCCAGAGCAGGTGGAGATGGCCACCGCGGTTCAATCGGTGATAAAGGAAGGCATGCATCTTATAGTGGAGGCGGGAACTGGAACGGGAAAGAGCCTCGCCTATCTTGTCCCTTTTATACTGTGGGCCGTTGAGGAGAAGAAAAGGGTGATAGTTTCCACCAATACAAAGACCCTCCAGCATCAACTGCTGGATAAGGACATCCCTCTTTTAAGGGAATACCTCCCGGTAAAATTTAGCTCCTGCTTAGCCCTGGGCACTCAAAATTACCTCTGCCTCAGACGTCTCAATCAGACCCTATCGGGTGGATTTCTCCTCAATCCAATAGATCAGAGGGAGTTAACCAGAGTGCTCAATTGGGAGAGAAGGACAAAGACGGGAATCAGATCTGAGCTGGAAAGGGAGAAAAGGATAGGGATCTGGGATAGAATCTGCCGGGAATCAGACCTTTGCTTAGGCAAAGACTGTCCCTATCAGGAGAAATGCTATTACCAGAGGTTCAGAAAGAGGCTATTTGGAGCAAATTTAATCGTGGTCAACCACCATCTCTTCTTCGCCAACCTGGCCACTAATGGGATGCTCCTCCCCCGCTACCAGGCTGTAGTCTTCGATGAGGCCCATAGCATCGAAGAGGTAGCCACCAGCTATTTCGGGGTCAGGCTCTCCAACTTTCAGCTAAACTACCTCTTAAACTCAATTCACAATCCCAGAACAGGAGCCGGCTTGGCTAACAGGTTAGGCAAAGTTAAGGATGATGAGAGGGAAAGGCTACAAACCGTTACTACCGAAACAAGGGCAGCAGCAGATCTATTCTTCGAGGAGATCCTCAACCGCTTCGGACCAGAGCCAAGAACTATAAGGGTAAAGGAGAAGAATACCTTCACCAATAGGTTCAGGGAGCCTCTGAGAAGGCTATCCTCCGCCCTGAGAGACATAGAAAAGGGGATAGATGACAAGGAGAAGGCCATCGAGATATCAGCCTCAGCCGATAGATGTCTGGGGTTTAGCCAGGGCATAGAGGCTTTCTTAAACCAAGGCCTGGAGGGTTATGTCTACTGGATAGATATTGAGGCCAAGAGGAGGAGGACGCTGGTGGCCATCAATATGGCACCGATAGATATTGCCGATGAGCTAAGGAAAAGGGTTCTGGATAAGATCCATCCCATCATTTTTACCTCGGCCACCCTATCCATTGCTCACAGGTTTGACTTCCTGAGGCAGAGGCTGGGCCTAAATGAATGCAAGGAGTTGATTCTCTCTTCATCATTCAATTATCGAAATCAGGTTCAAGTCTATATCCCCTCAAATGGGCCTGATCCCAGGTTTAACCCCAACTTATACACGGAGTTTGTGGCCGCGGAGACAGGGAAGATCCTGAGGATCACCAAAGGGAGAGCCTTCGTCCTCTTCACCAGCTATGTAATGATGAAGAGGGTTTATTCCCTGTTAAAAGATGGGCTCGCTGAAATCACCTTGCTTAAACAGGGGGATGCCTCCAGAGAGGAGCTTTTGGCCAAATTCAAGGAGGAGGTCAACTCCACCCTCTTCGGTGTGGCCACCTTCTGGCAGGGGGTGGATGTCCCCGGTGAGGCCCTCCAGTGTGTGATACTGACCAAGCTCCCCTTCGATCTGCCCAATGATCCTGTTACAGAGGCACGGATAGAATCCCTCAGAGAGAAAGGGGCAAATCCCTTCCTGGACTATCAGCTTCCCCAGGCCATAATGACCTTCAAACAGGGCTTTGGCAGGCTAATCAGAAACAGAGACGATTATGGGCTGGTTGCCATACTGGATACCAGGGTAAGGAGAAAATCCTACGGCTCCAAGTTCCTTGGCTCCCTCCCCAGATGTAGAATCACCAACAGATTAGATGATATAAGGGAATTCTTCCAAAGCATTCCCCGGAGCTCCGAGTCAGACCTAACGGAGGCATCAAAAACCCGGTTCTAAGGCTCCTCTCTGGGGCAGAACAGGGTTCTGTCGCCTCATTTTTGAAAGTGCCGCGTGAAGGTTCAACTCTGACCACCAAGTAACCTCCTAAGGCTTTTAGTCAGGAACACAACAATTCTGACTTGACATTTGAGCCCTTT
>DAOVCL010000005.1 GCA_030670005.1 Candidatus Zixiibacteriota bacterium
AGGTGATAGGCCCCAGGTCTCCGGCCCGATAGTGACAGTAGGGACTTTTGATGGCCTCCACCTGGGACATCAGAGGGTTATAGGTGAGCTATTAAGAAGGGCCAGCCTTAACCACCGTTCATCGGTGGTTGTCACCTTTCATCCCCATCCACAATGGGTGGTCAATCCATCTACCGCTCCCCTTGTTTTGACGACCAAGCAGGAGAAGCTGAGGCTACTGGAGCAATTGGGGGTGGATCTCTGCTTGGTTGTTAACTTTACCCCTGGATTCAGTCGTTTAGGGCCAGAGGAGTTTATTAAGAAGCTCTTGGTCGGTTTCCTACCGGCAAAGGAGGTGGTAGTGGGGCCAAGTCATGCCTTTGGCCAGGGGAGAATGGGAAGACTTGATTACCTTCAGAAGATGGGGAAAAAGCACGGGTTTGGGGTGAGGGTGGTGGAGAAGTCATGCTTTGCCGGTTCACCGATAAGCAGCACTAGGATCCGCCGCACGATTGCCCCAGAGGGGGATTTTCCTCGCGCCCTGAATATGTTGGGTCATCCATATCCCCTCAACGGTCTGGTGATTGAGGGGGATGGAAGGGGAAGGAAACTCTCCTTCCCCACCGCCAACCTCTCCCTCTATTTTAGGAAGCTTCTTCCCCCGGAGGGGGTCTACATAGTTAGAGCTCGGTTTAAGGGTAGGGAGAGGATAGGTTTGATGAATTTAGGCCATAGGCCTACCTTTGGGGAAGGGGAAAGAAGGCTGGAGGTCTATCTCATAGGTGAGGATGAGAACCTATATGGATTTGAGATGGAGCTTGAGGTATATCGCAGGATTAGGGAGGAGAGAACTTTCCCTCATCCAGATAACCTACTTGCCCAGGTGGCTAAGGACGAAGAAGAGACCCTGGCCTACTTTGGGAAAACTATTGATAAGAAGATAAAGGAGGTTAGAATTGCCCTTGGAGAAGATAGAGAAGAGTAAGCTGATCAAGAAGTTCGGCTTACATGTTACGGATACGGGGTCAGCAGAGATTCAGGTCGCCCTTCTGACCACCAGGATAAATGGCCTGATTAAGCACTTTAGGCTGCATAAGAAGGATCATCACTCCCGTAGGGGGCTGTTGCAGATGGTGGGGAGAAGAAAGAGGCTGCTTACCTATCTGGAGAGGGAAAGTCCGGAGCGATACTCCGGCCTAGTAAAGAAGTTGAAGCTTCGCAAATAAGTGGAGGTTTTCTAAATGGTTTATAGAGTTGAAAGGGAATTGGGTGGAAGGAAGTTGATCATTGAATCGGGCCAAATGGCCAAACAGGCCAATGGCGCGGTGACGGTTAAATATGGAGATACTGTGATCTTGGCTACAGTTGTGGCCTCACAGGAGCCAGACTATGAGCGGGGGTTTCTTCCTCTCTTTGTAGAATACAGGGAGAAGGCCTATGCTGCTGGTAAGATCCCCGGTGGATTCTTTAAAAGGGAGGGGAGGCCCAGGGAGAAGGAGACCTTGAGCGCAAGGTTGATTGATCGTCCCCTGAGGTCTCTGTTTCCTCCAGACTTTCCCTATGAGATTCAGGTGGTGGTCACTGTCCTCTCCGCTGATCAGGAGAACGATGCTGACACATTAGGGATGATCGGTGGTTCGGCGGCAGTTACCCTCTCTGGCATACCTTTTCACGGCCCGGTGAGTGCCGTAAGGGTAGGAAGAATAGGGGGGGGATTTTGCTTGAACCCCACCTTTTCCCAACTGGAATCCTCCCAGCTCGATCTGGTGGTAGCAGGAACAAAGAGCGATATTATTATGATAGGGGGATCTGCCAGAGAGATCTCTGAGAAGGATCTCTTTGATGGGATGAACTTTTCCCGCGAGGCCATTGGTCAGATCATAGAGATGCAGTCCGAACTGGCCCACCAGTGCGGCCAGCCTCAGAGGGAGTTTTCTCCTCCCCAGGTTGATAAAGACCTTTTGGTGGCCGTTGAGGAATTAGCGGCAAAAAAGCTGAGCCAGGCCAATACCATCCCCGGTAAGTTAGAGAGGGGGGAAGTATTGAACCGGATAATCAAGGATACCGTAGAGAGGTTAGCGGAAAGGTTTCCAGAGAAGGAGAGGGCGATAACCTCGGTGATCTCGGATTTGGAGAAGAGAAATATGAGGCGGAGGATTATGGGGGAAAGATTGAGGATTGATGGACGAGGTCCAGACGATCTGAGGCCGATAAGCTGTGAAGTGGGGATTCTACCCCGCACCCATGGTTCGGCCCTCTTTACCAGAGGCGAGACCCAGAGCCTGGTGGTAACTACCCTGGGGTCAAAGATGGATGAACAGAAAATCGATGATCTGGAGGGTGAGTCCTGGAAGAGCTATATGCTCCATTACAACTTTCCTCCCTTCAGCGTGGGGGAGGTGAAGCCCATAAGGGGGCCGGGACGAAGGGAGATCGGCCATGGCGCCCTGGCAGAGAGGACCATTCAGCCTCTCATCCCCACGGATGAGGTTTTTCCTTACACCATAAGGATAGTCTCGGATATCTTAGAGTCCAATGGCTCATCGTCAATGGCTACCGTCTGTGGAGGTAGCCTCTCCCTGATGGATGCGGGTGTTCCCATAAAAACAGGTATCTCCGGGGTGGCTATGGGATTGGTGAAGGAAGGGAAGGATTGGGTTGTCCTCACCGATATCTTAGGAGCAGAGGACCATTTGGGGGATATGGACTTTAAGGTGGCGGGGACCAGAGAGGGGATAACGGGGTTTCAGATGGATCTGAAGATGGAGGGGGTCGATTCCTCGATCCTCTGGGAGGCCTTGAAAAAATCTAAGTTGGCCCGGCTAAAGATCCTGGATATTATGAATCAGACCATCCCCCGACCCCGTTCCCAACTTTCCTCCTATGCCCCCAGGATAACCAGCTTTAAGGTTCCCCAGGAGAAGATAGGGGCGATAATCGGCCCTGGGGGGAAGATGATTCGGAAGATCATTGAGGAGACCCAGGCCAAGATCGATATAGAGGATGATGGCACAGTTACCATTGCTGCCACCGATCAAGCCTCTGGACAGAAGGCTAAGGAGCTAATCGATCTTATCATCCAAGAGCCTGAGGTTGGTAAATCTTATCAGGGAACAGTGAAAAGAGTTGTGGACTTTGGGGCCTTTGTGGAGATATTGCCTCAACAGGAGGGACTCCTGCACATCTCGGAGATCGACCACAAGAGGATAGGTCGGGTCGAGGATGTCCTCAAGGTAGGAGATAAGGTTATGGTGAAGGTGACCGGGATTGATCCGCAGGGCAAGATCAGGCTGAGCCGGAAGGCCCTTCTTCCCCGGGAGAAAGGAAGGTAGACCAAGGTGCGCAAGTCTCTCCTCCCCAACGGCATCAGGGTGCTCAGCCAGAGAATCCCCTGGGTAAGATCTATCTCCCTGGGGGTCTGGGTAGATGTTGGCTCCCGGGATGATCCACCCAAGCAGGCAGGTATCTCCCATTTCATAGAGCATATGCTCTTCAAGGGGACGAAGAGGAGATCTGATGAGGAGATCGCCAAATCATTGGAGTCGGTGGGGGGGCAGTTAAACGCCTTTACCTCTCGGGAAAACACCTGTTATCTGGCCAAGGTCTTAGACGAGAATCTAAAGTTGGCCTTAGATGTCCTCTCGGACCTCATCCAAAATTCCATTTTTGCTCTGGATCATATCGAAAAGGAGAGGGAGGTCGTTCTTGAGGAGATTAAGGATATGGAGGATTATCCCAGTGAGCTGGTGGTGGACAATTTCATCAAGCTTCTCTGGAACGGACACCCTATGGGGAAGTTTATCCTGGGAAGTAGCGAGACCGTCTCCTCCCTAACCAGAAAAGATTTAATAGAATTTATGGATGAGAACTACATTCCTGGTAAGCTAGTTGTGGTTGCTGCTGGCAACCTTAGGCATGAGGATCTTCTTTCTTTGGTGGAGGAGTCATTCCACCTTTCCGCCTCTCCCCTTCCCCCGCGCGGAGATCCTCCCACTTTCCCGTCCAAGAGACTTGAGGTAACCGAGAGGGATACTTCCTTGACCCATATGGTGTTAGGAATCCCTGCCTTTCCCTTCTCTGACCCGCGTAGATACCCACTTCTCTTTTTGAATAATATCTTAGGTGATGGGATGGGCTCTCGCCTCTTCCAGACGGTAAGGCAGAAGAACGGCTTGGCCTATAGCATCTACTCCTTCTTGGACTTCTTCCGTGATACAGGTATCTTCGGAATATATCTGGGGGCAAACCATCAGAAGGCCAAGGAGGCCTTGAAGCTTGTTCTCTCCGAACTGGAAGGGGTCTCCTCCAAGGGGATAACCGACAAGGAATTTGCCTATGCCAAGTCGAGGTTAAAGGGGGCTTTGGTCTTCTCGCAGGAGAGCACTATCGCCAGGATGGAAAGGTTGGCCCAATTGGAGTTCTTCTTAGGGAGGTATCTCTCCTTGAGCAGAACCCTGAAGGAGATCGATGAGGTGGATAAAGATGAGGTATCTTCTCTGGCCAGAGAATATCTCACTCCCTCAAGGTTTTCTCTCTCCGTGCTTGGGCCAGATAGCTCTGGAGGGGAATGGGAGAAAGATCTTCTATGAAAGAGCAAGAAGCCAAGACCTCAGAGATTGAAGCCCATTACCGGAAGGGCATAAAACTGTTCCAGGAAGGCAAATATAAGGGGGCCATAGTCGAATATAAAAGGGTTTTGGCAATTGCCCCCCAGCACATCAAGGCCAGGAACAACTTAGGGATTGTCTACGACAGGGAGGGAAACTTCGAAAGGGCAGTGGAGGAGTTCAAGCTTGTTATTCAAATGGCGCCCGGTTGTGTGGAGGCATACTGTAATCTGGGTGCCACCTATGCGGAGAGGGGTTTCTTCGATGAGGCCATTGCAGAGTTGAAAAGGGCTATGAAGATCGATCCCAAGAACGGGGAGCTACATTTCAACTTAGGGGCGGTCTACTTCAAAAAGGGGCTATATTCACAAGCCGTGCCCGAGTTGGAAAAGGCCATCTTCTTCTCTCCGGACCATTCCGAGGGCCAGTTCTATCTGGCCAAGTCCTATTATATGACCGATATGCAGGAGAAGGCCATTGAGACCTATGAGAAGCTCTTAAGGAACTATCCAAATTATCGGAGAGGATACTGGTATCTTGGCATCCTCTACAGCAGGGCGAATATGGAGGAGAAGGCAAAGGAGATGTTCAGGAAGGCCAACCAAGAAGAAGGGGGAGACTAATATATGGGGGATATTGATCTTTTGTTGGAGGCCCACAGGAGATTAACCTCCAAGTTGGAGAAGAGCTCTTTCCTGGAGGTAGTGGCCTCACTTAAGGGGAAGGATAAGGCACTGCAGAAGAGGGGAGAGAATCTAAAGAAGAGGTTTTTGTCGCTTACCAATGCCATCAAGGAAAAGCAGAGAAAGGGATCAACCAGATTCAAGCGGGAGCTCTCCCGGATGACCAAATTTGAGGTCGATTGCGACGAATTCCTTGCCCAGGCCAACCAGTTTTTGAGGAATTTCCGTCGGGGGTAGTCTATTTCCCTGGGGCGATGGTCGTCGGATAAACCGCCGACCATCTATTTTTATGGCAAAGCTCAATCGGGATTTCTACTCTGCCCCTACCTTGATCCTGGCCAGGGAAATCCTGGGGAAACACCTTGTCCATCACGCGGGGGATGGAATTCTCTCTGGCAAGATCGTAGAGACGGAGGCCTATATCGGCCTTGATGACCAGGCCTCCCATGCCAGATTCGGTTATACCCCCAGAAATAGGTTGATGTTTGGCCCACCCGGTTACGCTTACATCTACTTCATCTATGGAATGTATCACTGTCTCAATGTGGTCACCGAGCCACCAGGGGTCCCTGCTGCCCTGCTTATCAGGGCCTTAGAGCCTGAGGATGGTTTAGAGACTATGCTCAGGAGAAGGGGCCGGGAGAAAGATCTGACCAATGGACCAGCCAGGCTCTGTATGGCCTTAGGGATAGATAGTTCCCTAAACGGGATAGATTTCTGTGGGGATAAGCTTTATATAGAAGACAGGGGAAGGGGGGTGGGGGAGATTGGCTCCTCCCCTCGGGTAGGGGTAAGTGGGGGAAAGGATAAAAATTGGAGGTTCTATATTAAGGGGAACAAGTATGTATCCAGGAGTTAAGGCCAGGCATAGAACCCGCCTATCAATAGATAATGAGATGAAGTTTAATTGAGGGAGGGGTCATATCTTTACTTTTGACTTTCCAATGTCTTATATAAGCATTAACCAGCCTTTCACTCGCAAAAATCAAGAATAAAGATGTGACCCCCTCCATATGTGCAGCGGAGCGGTCCGAGTCCCGATGCCTATCGGGAAGGGTCGGTGAGACCCTATGGGAAAACTTTGCGGGCGAAGCGAGCTTAGTTCCATGAATATGGAAAGACGAAAAACGAGAGCCAAAAGCCGAAAGAAGAAAATACAAAAGTTGAGTGCTGACGGCTGATAGCTGAATAGTCACTACGGATAACCACTGAATCGTTCAGAGTGTAGTTCTCTTTCTATTTTCCAATTTCTTCATTCAAAACGGAAAGGAAAGAGGCAGCCTGAAAAACTTTGCCCAAAAAACAAGATCTTGAAAAGAAGCAGTTACATCTTCCGGAGGGAGGTAAAAGAGGAGAAACTGTAACCCTTTGATCTATTCCACCAATGGCTAACAAGTCAAAGTCAATATATGTCTGCCAGAGTTGCGGCTTCAAGTCCCCGAAGTGGCTGGGGAGATGCCCGGACTGTGGAGGATGGAGCACCTTTGCTGAGGAGAAGTTGGCTCCTCTCCAGAAGGTAAGAAGAGCGGTCAACCTGGAGCCGAAATCTCTCTCCCAGATTGAGGTGAGGGAGGAGGGGAGGTTGAAGAGCGGTCTGGGGGAATTTGATCGGGTGTTGGGAGGAGGCGTAGTCCAAGGATCCTTAGTTTTGGTGGCTGGTGATCCGGGGATTGGCAAGTCCACCCTTATGCTCCAGGTGGCTGAAAAGTTGAGCAGAGGCTACGGCAGGGTGCTTTATCTGAGTGGGGAGGAGTCCCTCTATCAGCTTAAGCTAAGGGCAGATAGATTGAAGGTAGGCTCACCTTCCCTCTATCTCCTGGCTGAATCAGAGATAGAGGCCGTCTTGGATAGCCTCAAAGAGCCCTATCCGAGCCTCTTGGTAATAGACTCCATCCAGGCCATAGCATCTCATTCCCTGGGCAGCCTACCCGGAACAGTGGGTCAGGTGAGGGAGTGTGCCTCCCTCCTTCTCTCCTTTGCCAAAGGGAGAGGGGTGCCGGTATTTCTTATAGGCCATGTGACCAAACAGGGGGCCATAGCCGGCCCCAAAATCTTGGAGCATATGGTAGATACGGTCCTCTATTTTGAGGGGGAGAGACATCACTCATTTCGTATCTTGCGGGCGGTAAAGAATCGCTTCGGCTCCACCAATGAGGTGGGGGTATTTCAGATGGCCGAGGAGGGGTTAGAGGAGGTCTCAAACCCCTCACAGCTCTTCCTTACCCGCAGGAGAGAAGGGGTATCTGGGGTTGCTGTGGTCTCCAGCATGGAGGGGACAAGGCCTCTCTTGGTAGAGATGCAGGCTTTGGTGAGCCCGGCCTATTATGGCCTTCCTCAGAGGGTTGCAACTGGATTTGACCATAAGAGGCTCTCTCTCCTTTTGGCCATCCTGGAAAAGAGAGAGGGAATGAAGTTGGGGATGAAGGATGTCTTCCTCAATGTGGTTGGTGGGGTTAAGCTAAATGAGCCAGCGGCAGATCTGGGAGCCGCAGTCTGCGTGGCCTCAAGCTATCGGGATACCTCTTTAATTTCTGATACCGTGATGGTGGGGGAGGTCGGCTTGGGTGGAGAGGTGAGAGGGGTTGGTTATGTGGAGAAGAGGATTAGGGAGGCACAAAAGCTTGGCTTCCGCAGATGCGTCATCCCTCAAGCCAACTTAAAGGACTCCAAGAAAATCCCGGGGATAGAGGTTATGGGGGTCGACAGGCTGAGAGAGGCATTGGATCTGCTTTTGAAATAAGAATTTCCATTTTTAGACAGGATGGACATGATAAACAGAAAAAAATCCACATTATTTATGGCTTAAATACCGAAAATCACTGAAACAATAAGAGCGAGGAATGGATGAGACCGATGTCCGTGGATACCTCACCTGAGGTCGAGCGGGTCTGGATCGAAGGGATCCAGAGGCGGACCCCCCAGCAGAGGTTAAAGATGGCGCTTAACCTTGGAACGTTGGTTCGGCGCCTTGCCTGGCAAGGGCTCTGTGGGCGCTTCCCGAATGATACCAAACGGGAACGGCGCATGCGTTTTCTGGCGCTTATGTATGGCCCTAAATTGGCAGATGAGGTTAACCAATGGGTAAGTCTTCGTGATCGCTGAGGATGCATTTTTGGCGATAAAGCCTCTACTTGCCGCCCTGGAAATCCTCGGGGTGGACTACCTGATCGGGGGATCACTGGCCAGTGCCGTTTGGGGGGTTCCCCGTTCCACCTTAGATGTGGACCTGGTGACGAACCTTGGTGAGTCACAGACCGGTGCATTTGTTCGCCTGCTTGGCAATGCCTACTACGCAGATGAAGAGACTATTCGGAGGGCTGTGAGGCAGCGAGCATCTTTTAACATCATCCACTTGGAAACTATGTTCAAAGTGGATGTCTTCCTCTTGAAAGATACCCCTTACGCTCAGATGGAGTTTGCTCGGCGCAGGCTTATCGATCTCGGTATAGAACCGGAACGAAAGGCATATTTCTGCTCGCCAGAGGATACCGTGCTCAGTAAGCTCAAGTGGTACAAACTTGGCGGAGGCATCTCAGACCGACAATGGTACGACATCGTGGGAATACTTAAGGTTCAGACTAATAAGCTTGACTGTAGATACATGGATCTTTGGGCAAGAAAACTGGGGCTTTCTGACCTTCTGAGCCAAGCCTGGGATGAAGCTGGTGGGGATATCGATGGATCTGACAACTCAAAAGCCCCCTCAGGATAGGGGTCAGATTCCCGGCAACGGAGATAATTTGAGGGATTTTGCCTTTGAGGTTATAAAAGAGGATGGCTCCACTGGGGCAAGGGCCGGGAGGCTGAAAACCCCCCATGGGGAGGTAGAGACCCCTGTCTTTATGCCCGTGGGAACCCAGGGGACGGTGAAGACCCTCTCCCCTCAGGACCTCAAGGAATGTGGGGTGCAGATCGTCTTAGCCAATACCTACCACCTCTACCTCAGGCCTGGGCCCGAGCTGGTGGAGAGAGCTGGCGGCCTGCATCGGTTTGCCAGTTGGGATGGGCCCATCTTGACCGACTCAGGTGGCTATCAGGTCTTCAGCCTCGCCGATCTAAACAAGGTGACAGAGGAGGGGGTTACCTTTCAGTCCCATTGGGATGGCTCCTTCCATCTGTTTACCCCGGAGAAGGTCATCCAGGTGGAACGAATGTTGGGCGCAGATATAGTGATGCCGCTTGATCGCTGCCTTCCCTATCCCTCATCCCGCGAGGAGGCCAAGCTGGCCAATGAGCTGACCATTAAATGGGCCCAAAGGTGCCAAAAGGAGATGGGCCAGGATAATAACCAGGCCCTCTTTGGCATAGTGCAGGGGGGCACCTACAGGGAACTGAGGGAGGATTGTGCCCGGTCAATAGTGGGGATGGACCTCCCTGGATATGCCATTGGTGGCCTCTCCGTTGGGGAGCCAAAGTCTGCGATGTGGGAGATGCTTGAGGTTGTCCTCCCCCTTCTGCCTAAGGAGAAGCCCAGATATCTGATGGGGGTGGGGATGCCGGAGGATCTGGCCGGTTGTGTGGCTCTGGGGGTGGATATGTTCGACTGTGTCATCCCCACCAGGAATGGCCGGAACGGAACCCTCTTCACCTGGAAGGGGAAGCTGGTGGTGAAGAATGCTGAATATGCCGAGCAGTTCAACCCCCCAGATCCAGACTGCACCTGCTATACCTGCCAGAACTTCTCCCGGGCCTATCTTCGGCACCTCTTCCAGGCCGGGGAGCTCCTGGGCCCAAGGCTGGCCACCCTGCACAACATCCACTTCTTCACCCAGCTTATGTCCCGGATGAGGGCCGCCATAAAGGAGGGAAGATTTTCAGAATGGAAGAGGGGTTTCCTCTCTGTCTATGAGGATAGGTCAAAGTAATTGGAGTTTGATAGAAGTCCAAGATAACAGCCCCGTGAGATCAGTTTCCAGGGATCAGGAAAAACCCGTGATAACTGACAAATGCCTGACTGCTGATCCCTGTGAACCGTTACAGTTTTAGATAAACCAGGAGGTGCAAATTGTTTGAGATAGCCTATGCTATGGGGACCCAGGGTGGGGGAGGAGGGGGATTGACCGCCCTTTTGCCCTTTATCCTTATCATCTTTGTCTTCTATCTTCTGCTTATACGACCCCAGCAGAAGAAACAGCGCAAACATCAGGAGATGCTCAGCAGCCTGAGAAAGGGGGATAGGGTTCTTACCTCAGGGGGGATGTTTGGGGTGGTAGTGGGGATCAACGACAAGAAAAATGTAGTTGTCTTAAGGGTGGCTGAGAATGTGAAGATCGAATTTCAGAAAAGTGCCATTGCCACCAGTCTGGGGGAAGGGGAGAAGGATTGAGAATTATCTTTATGGGCAGTGCCCGCTTCTCCCTGCCCAGTTTAGAGCTACTTCTCCAAAGCGGCCATCAGGTTGTGGGGGTGGTAACCCGTCCAGACAGACCCAAAGGGAGGGGGAGGAGGATCGGGGCCGGGCCGGTAAAGGAGCTTGCCCAGAGGGCAGGTCTTCCCCTCCTCCAACCGGAGGATCTGAGAGATCCAGTCTTTCTGCAAAACTTAAGGGAATTGAGGCCCGATTTGGGCGTAGTTGTTGCCTTCCGCATCCTCCCCCCGGAGGTCTTTACCATCCCCTCCAAGGGAACCATAAATCTTCATGCTTCTCTCCTTCCCCGTTACCGAGGAGCGGCACCGATCAACTGGGCGATAATAAGGGGAGAGAAAGTTACCGGGGTGACCACCTTCTTCATCAATGAGCGGGTAGACACCGGGAAGGTAATCCTCCAGAGATCTACCCAGATTGGTGACCAGGAGACAGCAGGTCAGTTGGCCGAGAGGCTGTCCAGATGGGGGGCAGAGGTCCTCCTGGAGACCGTGGAGCTCATTGATCAGGGAAGGGTAAAGCCACGAGAGCAGCCAGATGAGGAGGCCACCCCTGCACCTAAGCTGAAGAAGTCAGATGGGCTAATTGATTGGAGTCAAAGCTCGGAGACGATAAGGAACCTGGTGCGCGGTCTCAATCCTGAGCCTGGGGCCTTCACCTATTTCCGGGAGAGGATCCTCAAGATCCATAAGGTGAGCCATCTCCACCCAAGTTTGCCTCAAGGAAAGCGTGGGCAGGTAAGCCTATCCGAGAAGAGGTTTCTGGTCTCCACAGGAGATGGCCTCCTCAGCCTGGATGAGATTCAGCCACAGGACAGGGGGAGGATGAAGGGGGAGGAGTTCCTCCGGGGGTATAGGCCCAAACCTAAAGAGACTTTGGGATAATGGCCTTGAGGATTGGGAAAAAGCGCATATTCTTTGGTCTATCCTTTTTAAGTATCCTAACTTTGACCCTGGCCCTTCTACTCCTCTGGTTTCTTATCTCTCCCAGGCTGAGGCAGATTCACCCCCTCCTTCCCCTCTTAGTCGCTCTGGGACTTGCTCTTTTTATTTCGGTAGTGGTGGGGGGGCTAATCCTCCTTTTCTTCTCCTCCATTACGGAGAGGGATTTCCTCTTTCCCCATGGAAAGAAGCAGGTAACGGTAAAGGTCCTCTTCCCCCTGGTGACCGGGTTGGCAACCCTTTTAGGAATATCAAGGGAGAGGGTAAAAAACTCCTTTGTGGAGGTGAACAACTCCCTGGTAAAAGCCACGAGGAGAAGAATTGTAGTGAAGAGGATCCTCCTTCTCCTTCCCCATTGCCTGCAGAACTTCGATTGTCCTTACCGGGTTACCTCCACATTTGCCAATTGTCAAGGGTGCGGAAAATGCCCTATAGGTAGCCTGATAGGTCTGGCAGAGAGGTATAAGGCAGATATTGCTATTGCCACTGGAGGGACCTTAGCCAGAAAGGTGGTGAGGGAGAAGAGGCCCTCAGTTATTGTAGCTGTAGCCTGTGAGCGGGATATGGTCTCCGGCATTCAGGAGACCTATCCGATTCCCGTCTACGGGGTGTTAAATCAGAGGCCGAATGGCCCCTGCTTTAATACCTCGGTTGACTTGAAGAGGGTGGAGCAGGCTTTAAAATTTTTGAGGAGAGAGGATGAGGACTGAGATAATCATTAATGTAGGCTCAAACGAGTCCAGGATAGCCATCTTGGAGGAGGGCAAGTTGGCCGAACTCTTTGTGGAGAGGCCGGAGGAGGAGAGAATGGTGGGGATGATCTACAAGGGGACGGTCACTTCTGTCCTTCCTGGAATGCAGGCCGCCTTCGTGGACATTGACATTCCGAAGAGGGGATTTCTCCCCTTATCCGACCTAGTGGCTTCAGATAGGGCTTATAGCCCATTCTTAGGAGAGCCTGAGGTTGAGGAGTTAGAGAAGAAGGGTCAGCGGCGTTCGATTAAGGAGATGCTCAAGCCAGGAGATGTGATCCTGGTACAGATTACTAAGGAGCCCTTAGGAGGTAAGGGCCCTAAGCTGACCACCCAACTGGCCATTCCGGGACGCTTTACCGTCCTTCTGCCTGGAGAAGATCACCTGGGGGTCTCCCGGAAGATTACCAATTGGAAGGAGAAGAGGAGATTAAAGGAGTTGGTGGCTCCGCTTAGGCCGGAGGGCATGGGAGTGATAGTGAGAACGGAGGGGGAGGGAAAGGGGGAGAAGGAGTTTAAATCCGATATTAACAGGCTGCTCAAGACCTGGAAGAAGATAACCAAGAAGGCCGGGAAGGGGAAAGCACCCATTCTCCTGCACAGGGATGTGGGGATAACTTCCAGCGTGGTAAGGGACCTCTTCTCCTCTGAGGTAGAGAGGATGGTTGTGGACTCCAAAAGGGAATATAGGCGGATCCTCTCCTATCTGCAGTCAGTCTCCTCCCAGTTGAGGCCTAAGGTGGAATATTACAAGGGGGAGGAACCGATATTTGACTTCTATGGTATAGAGAAAGAGATAGAGAAGATGTTAGACCGCAAGGTCTGGTTGAAAAGAGGGAGCTATGTCGTCATTGACCATACGGAGGCCCTGGTGACAATTGATGTGAACAGCGGCCGATATGTGGGGAGGGAGAACTTGGAGGAGACGGCCCTACGCACCAACTTGGAGGCAGCAAGGGAGATCGCCCGTCAGATGAGGTTGAGGGACATAGGGGGGATCATCGTGATAGACTTCATCGATATGGAGGGGAGGAAGAACCGGGACAAGGTCTACCAGGAGCTAAGGGGAGTCTTTAAAAGGGATAGGGCCAATGTGAGCATTCTTCCCATCAGTGATTTCGGACTGGTGGAGCTAACCAGGCAGAGGATAAAGCCCAGTTTCCTCTATACCTTCTCCGAGGCCTGTCCCCTCTGCAATGGGACTGGTAGGGTTTTATCCCAGGTGACGATGATGGCCAAAATCGAACGATGGCTGAAGCGAGCCAAAGGGGTGCTAAAGGAGAAGAGGCTTAAACTTCAGGTTCATCCTGTAGTAGCAGATTATCTCTTGGAGTCCAGGGGACAGAGGTTGAAGAAGTTGTCCAAGGAGTCAAAACGGAGGTTGGAGGTGGAGGCCGATCCTTCCCAAAAGATAGACAGCTATAAATTCCTTTTGGCCAAGGATGGGCTGGATGTTACTGGGGAATTTATGCCTTGACACTCCACCCTCAAGACTTTATATTTGGGGACAAAAAGGGGGAAAGATGTATGCCATTGTTGAGGCTTTAGGCCAACAGTTAAAGGTAAAGGAAGGGGACAGGGTGAGAGTTCCCAAGCTAAATGTTCCGCCAGGGGAAGAGTATACAATGGATAAGGTTCTTCTTCTCTCCACTCCTGAGGGGGTTATAGTGGGATCTCCCTATCTGAACGATGCCCAGGTCTCTGCCGAGGTCCTCTCCCACGGTCGGGCAGAGAAGATAATTGTATACAAGTTTAAGCGCAGGAAGAAGTATCGCCGCAAGCTCGGCCATCGCCAGGACTATACCCAGCTCCTGGTTAAGAAGATCAACCCTCCAAAGCACAGCTAAGCCCGTGAGAGAGAAAGTCCTTCTGATAGCTTTGCTCTCTCTTCTTTTACCCCTTTCAGCCTCGGCTCAACCCATAGCCTTGCAGGGGATCAGGGTGGAGGGGAACCTAACCGCGGATCGGGCATTGGTCCTCTCCACATTTGGCCTAAGGCCAGGAGATATGGTAGGGGCAGATGAGGTGAGGGAGGGGATAAGGAGGTTATATGGCCTTGGCCTCTTCAGTGATGTGAGGGTGGAGGGGGAGGAGGACTCTCAGGGGATAGAGCTAACCCTGAGGCTCAAGGAGTATCCTGTTTTACAAAGGGTAGAATTCTCTGGCAATAATAAGGTGGACGCCACTAAGCTTAGGGAGATTATCTCCTCGTTGGAGGGAGGGTTGATTAGACCCTGGGAGGTCAAGGATGATGCCGAAAGGATTGAATCCCTTTACAGGAAGGAGGGCTATTACTTAGCGAAGGTTGAGCCTCAGCAGGTTCCCTCCCCAGAGGAGGGTAGGGCGATCCTCAGGTTCAATATCATCGAGGGCAAGAGGGTGAGGGTGAAGAGGATAGAGGTGGTGGGGAATAATTTCTTGAGCGCTGAGAAGATAAAGGGCAAGATGGAGCTAAAGGAGAAGAGATGGTGGAGGGGAGGGGAGTTCGACGAGGAGAAGTTCCAAAAGGACAAGGAGAAGATCGTTGAGCTTTACAGAAAAGAGGGCTATATAGATGCCAGGGTGTGCTCCGACTCCATCTGGTTTGATCCAGGCAAGAGGGATATGTTTATTGAGCTGAGGGTGAAGGAGGGCCCTCGCTATCTTTTTGGAGAGGTCCTTTTCGAAGGGGCCAAGCTCTTCTCTGAGAAGGAATTGAGTAAGCAGTTGAAGTTTAAGCCTGGCCAGGTATTCAATCAAGAGAGGTATGAAAAGTCCTTAGGTAACCTCTATTCCCTCTACCAGGATAGGGGCTATATCTACGCCCAGATTCAGGATCAAACCAAGAGAAGAGGCCACAAGCTCGACATCCTCTATAAGATCGAGGAGGGAGAGCTGGCTAAGGTGCAAAGGATAGTTATAGAGGGCAACACAAAGACCTGGGAGAAGGTGATCAGGAGGGAGCTGGCCATCAAGCCAGGGCAGATATTCAGCCGTGCAGCTCTGATGAGGAGCCTGCGAAATGTGACCTACCTCAACTTCTTCGAGGAGGTAATCCCGGATTTTGAGACCCTACCAGATGGGAATATAAACCTCATCCTCAGGGTGAAGGAGAAGTTCACCGGACAGGTCTCAGCAGGCTTTGGCTATTCGGAGAGGGACAAACTGGTGGGGACGGCCAGTTTTGCTATGCCCAACTTTTTTGGCCGAGGGGAGAGGCTGGATTTAAGCTCTGACTTCGGCCAGCGCACCAGGAACTTCAACTTCGGCTATACCATACCCTGGTTCAGGGATACACCTACCACGGTGGGATTGGACATCTATCAGAACACCCGCAAATGGACAAGCTATTATACAGAGGAGAGAAGAGGGGGGGCAGTAAGGTTAGGCCGTAGGTTGAGATTTCCCGACAACTACTTCCGAATCTACCTGAAGTATAGAATAGAGTCAGTCAGATTCTATGACTTCTCTGAGACCTATAAGGCTCTGCAGAGCCCGGAGTATGATCTCAGCCAAAAGAGATGGCCAAAGATAACCTCCTCCACCACCTTCACCTTAGAGAGGGACAGCAGGGATTTGTCCCAGTTTGCCACCAGGGGCACCTACCACTCCCTGAGCAGTGAGCTGGCCGGGGGCCTTTTTGGGGGGGATGTGGACTATCACAAGGAGATATTTGAGACCCAATGGTATTTCCCCACCTTTTGGAAGTTAGTTCTCTCCTTGAGGGGGAGAGTAGGGGTGGTTGATGGATACAGGTCACCATCAACGGTTCCTTTCTCGGAGAGGTTCTTTCCTGGAGGGACCAGCTTTGACGGGATGATCAGGGGCTATGATGATCGGGCCATCGGACCTCGCCGGGGTGGAATGGAGATTGGGGGGAGAGGCGTTTTGGTCTTCAATCTGGAATACAGGTTCCCCTTGGCCGAACAACAGGTCTATCTCTTACTCTTTGCCGATGCCGGCAACAGTTGGCTCTCAGGAAGGGCGATCTCCCCCTTTAAGCTCTATAAATCAGTTGGGGTAGGGATGAGGTTTGTCATCCCGATGTTGGGAGTAATCGGCTTTGACTTTGGCTATGGTTTGGATAAGGATTTGGGAGGGTGGCATCCCCACTTTCAGATAGGAAGATCCTTCTAAGTTATAATGAAGATCCTTCTAAGTTATAATAGAGAGGAATTTCGATGAGAAGGGTGGTTTATTTCTCAATGTAAAAAGTCTATTTTATTAAGAGGTGGTGATAAATTTGAGAAAAGATGTAAAGAGAGTAGGAGATGTGCCAATTTTAAAACTTTTTCTCCTTATGCTTATCCTCTTGGCGGTGATTGGAAGCCGCACCCGTTGCCCTATTTTTCAACCTCGCGCCAAATACTTTGTGACCTCTGTAAGCTGCCCTTCCCAATATACGATGGGAAGTAGCCCTCTTCAAGTAGTGGCTACTTATGGCTTTGAAAATGTCGACGATGTGACCTGCTACACCTGGTTTACCGGAACCAAAACAGACAATCCGGGACTTGGCTTTAAAAGCCAAGTCTCCTCTTTCCATTATCCACCTTTACCAGGTGGTTTAACTCTCTCCTGGCAGGGGACTACTCAACCGGGGGACTACAATGTAGTGGTCTATCTGGGGACTGATGTAAATGCCCAGGAGCATAAGGCCAGCTCTAAGCGTAGTCCACGAATAGTGAGCATTAGTAGCGGAGGAGGGCAGGCGGAGTATACTTTGATAAAATGGTCAGGGGACAACAGGACGGGAAATCCAGATGAGACTTTAATGGATCCTTGGGCCTACGAGATGGCGGTGAGAGTAATTGATGAGAATGGAAGCGGTGTAAATGGTATCACCGTGAGCTTTAACCCCGATAAGGGAACGATATGGGGAGGGAACCCTAATCCGAGCAGTATCCCCTATGCAGGAGTGGATGGAATAGCGAAGGTTCCCTTAATATTAACCAGTGGAACTGGCGCTTATACAGTAACTGCAACAAGTGCCCAGGCAGTAAATTCAATCATCTTTACCCAAACTTGCTTTGACGATCATGAGACTTCGGGCGCTCCAGCCAATCCTCATGAGCGAGTGTCTTACCCTAACGGGATAGAAATCCCCGGTGATGGATACCACGATGCAGGTGGGTCTTGGGATAGCAAGGATGTCTGGATTGAGATAGATTATTACCTTGATGCGATAAATTCAGATGAATTGAATCAGATAGTCCCATTGGTTGAGGCAATTTTAGAGACGGCAAATATTGATGCCCATCTTACAATTGACGATGCAATTGATGAAAGTATGCCTGACCCTATCAATGATCAGGAGAGGAAAGGTTTCTTGAAGAGATATCGTGACCACAAGGACTATATCCATGTCATCGTTGGGACAAGACGTTCAGAGAATCCAGATGCCTTAGGCATTGTTGACCAGTATGGCGATGGCACAGGTCCAGGCTCTTTCTTATGCGCTCACTATGCAAGCGGTGGAACAGACTTAGCGCAGTCATACTTAGATAGTTGTGGTTGCTTCGTATTTGCGGGGACAATTGAAGATTTTAATTTCGATATGGGCCTTGTCCACTGTGCGGCCTTAGTGATGACCCATGAAATTGGGCACGCACTTGGGATGGGGCATACTACTGATAGGTTCAATAATTCTTATTTCCTTGATGTGGAGTTGACAGGTGTAATGACGCATCACTACGAGCCTGACTACGACTTCTACGATTATAACTTCTTTTATCTCCCTTCTCTAGATGATGCAAATGATGATGGGGATGGTCGACCAGATGCGATGAATACGCGAGATGTTCTTGGAATACAGACTGTTGATATTGGTTGGTAGAAAGAGATCTATAGGAATTTGCGATGAATTGTAACTTTATGGAGGAACTGATGAAAAGGAGAATTTTTCAAATTTGTTGCGTTGCGTTTGTCATGTTCGTGACAATCTTCACCTACCAGGGCACATGCCATTCAGCATTTATTGATGCATTGGAACAGACAGGTAGTATAGCAGCACATCAAAAGGTCTTCTTAGATGAAACTTCGAATTTACATGTCGCATGGTATCAAGAATTAAGAGATTCTTTAGGTAGGCCTTTGGGCTTAGCAATGTTTTACAAGATGGTTGACAAAGACGGTAAAGTGAGAATTGATAAGAAGCAGGTCGGATGGGCCGGACTTAACCCTAATATTACAGTTGTGACTAAAATAGAAGATTACGTTATAATTGCTGCTATTCAAAGTACTGCGGTTAGTATAATTAGATTGAACTCCGAAGGGGAGATAGTTAGCAACAAATTCTTAAAATGGAACTTCAGTCCAGAATCTATATTGAAAAACAGAGACGGAAATCTTTTCGTAATAGGTGTACTTAATGAGGGATGCTGGCGTAAAAGGCCCATATTTCACGCAATATTCAAGCCTAACTTAGAAATTGAAAGTGATTTGACACGAATTAATTATGAGGATAAAAGCTCTTATCAATATGGCATTCACGGCCCTCCTGTCGCGACTTTTACTTCTGACCATAATATTCTGATTTTTACTCGTCTACTCGGCCCAAAAGGAAGACCCTCGAATGATGATTTCCTTTACTTTCTTATGGATACAGATGGTGATATACTTACTGATGTTAGCCACATCAACATTAAGAAAGCAGCTTTTAGAAAAATAGAGGGGACCTATTTGAGAGATGTAGACTTAGTTACACTAAGTAATGGAGAAATAATCATTAGTGCGTGGAGTCCTTATCTCAATGCTGAATACTTTAACATCGAGGAAAATTCAATCTATCAAATTAGGTTTTCCAAAGAGGGTAAATTGATTAAAGCTGCGCAAGCGGTTAGTACGAAGCCTTTGCCGTTTGATGGCTTACCTGAGACAGGTATAAAGAGGATACAGAGGGATTTTGGGAGGGAAATGAGCACTGATAAGCGATTGAATGTGTATTACTTATTTGGTTTTGATAAGGAAGAAACTTTTTACTATTCCAAGAAGTCTTTCCCCTGGAAGTGGTGATGATTACTTTTCAATGACTGTGAGGGAAAGGGAACCCCTGCTACCCTAACAAGGTGACATCATCCTGAAAATGCAATTATGAAGAGGATAATCTTTGTTTTTTCTCTTATAACTCCTTTTACTTTCAGCCAATTTGCCCAAGCTGATCCTTCTGATGGTAAGTTCAGTTTCTCGGTAGGGACATCCTATTTGGAGATCGCTCACGGTTTCAATTCCAGTTTGGGCGCAAGGTTATATCTTCATCATGACTACAAGGGGCACATTCTCGATCAGGGCCTGGAGATAAAAGGCTCATCTTTCAGGTTCAAGCTTTCTAATCTGGGTCAAGATAATTTGCTAAAGAATTCCATACTGGCCAAGATAGAATACAGAACCATAAAGAAGATCTCAAGAAGGATAGTGTATGAGGGAACCCACGGATTAGGGTTCTTCCGTTTACCTTCCCTCTTCTCCTGCGAGACAGATTTCAAGCCTCTACCTCTATCTGTCTGGGCCTTTAGGCTAAGTGAGAGTCTTAGGACCCAAAGACCGATGAGATTGAGCAGAAAGTTGGCTTTGACTTCTGAGGTTGGCCTTAAAGGGGTTTTCTCCACTGATGCGGAACATAGCTCTTCTTGGGAGCAGATAGTTGATCATGCCCAGGCTGTCTCTGCTTTCTCCTATCTGCAAGGTAACCTGGGCCTTCGCCTGAATAGAAGAGTAAGGTCAAACTTTGATGTATACTCAGAATACAGGGGATCTATCAGGACTTCAGCTTATGCTCCCATAACCCCACTTTTTAATCAGGAGGTTTCCATTGGGTTCAAAACTGAAGAGGTTAGAGATAATGAATTTGGGTTATCTCTGCATCTCCCCCTTCAAAGCGACCTCATTGAAGCCGAATCCCTTAATCAAAAGAGGAGGATAAATTTCAACCTGAGCAGAGGTTGGGGAAATAGTTGGCAATTAAGCTCCAAGGTTGCTTATGCTGAAGATGATTATACAGATTTAATCCTTTCTTTACTTAAGTCTTGGGGGGATTCTCATATTCAAGCCTTCCTCTATCATTCTCCTTATGGCAACAGTTATGGGATACAATTCCTCTTCAGGAGAGGGGAAGTTAATCGAGACTTAATTTCCCAAATATACGAGCATAGGCCAAGTTTTCGTGGTTATTGTCCTTCAATCTGCCCTCACCATCCTACACCACCAGACAGTTCGGTGTGGCATAGCTTCGAGGAGATGGTGAACTGGCTCAACACACCAGAAAAGGTTGTTTGGTATGCCAATTTTGTTCTTGCCTATCTGCATGATCATAACAACGAAGGTGGTCTATTTAATGCCTATACCCCCAAGGAGGTCTTTGATAGAGGGGGAGGGAACTGCACGGAGAAGTCGGGCTTTCAGGCCTATTGCCTGAGCAGAAATGGTTATGAGGCCTATGCTGTAGGTTTCACGGCGAGGTCAATAACTCATGCGGTCTGCGTCTTCAAAGACAGGAATACCGGTAAATGGAATGTTTTGGACAGGGGTAAATATTATAGAGTGGGGGCAGATAGCATTGAGGAGGCGATGGATAGGCTCTTCCCGGGCTGGATAAGTTTTGATATAATTGACCCGGCAAGCATCTCTACCTTAACCCAGGTGGAGAGCATTACCAAGAGGGTCATACTCAATTGGTTCGAAGATAATTAAATCCCCTTTTTGGAGGAGGTATTGTTATGCAGGTCAGACGAAATTTTTTATTATCCCTGGTTGCCTTTTTGATATTGGGCTTCATACTTCGGCCATCCTTTGCAGGCTACTCCATCAGGTTTCACCCCCCCAATCCTCATAAGGCTTTAAGCGACGAGGAGAGGATCATCTATATCCTGGGGGAGTTAGGGGATGATTTCCAGAGGGAAGACGGCAAAGCCTTTGCAGAGAGGTTGTCCAAGGATTTCTCCTGCAAGGTAGGTAAGCAAAAAGTCCCTTTGAGGGGAAGAAATGAGGCTGAATCGCTGGTTGAGGATTTCTTCACCCGATTTGACCCACCTCAAAAGGGTCCTTTCCTCTATATCTACCACCCCACAGTAGAAATCCAAGGCAAAACAGGGTTAGTTAGATGCCGTCTGATAATCAGCGGCATTGGTGGGAAAAGGGGAAGGATATGGGAGAGGGCAGACGAGGAGTTCACCTTTGTGAAGGAGAATGGAAAATGGAAGTTATCAGGCCTAGCGAACCTCTTTTCTCTCCTCTCCTGGCTTGGGGACCCTCAGGGAGCATATCCCACCTGGCTGTGGAAAATCCCCTCCAACGGCCATTTACAAAGGGGGAGGTGATTTAGAAATTTTCCAGACAAGGGATTCATTCTGGAGGTGTTACTATGTGCTGGAATAAAAGGGTGTTATGCATAGTCTTTGCTTTAGGCTTGTGGGCACTCCTATCAACAGATGCCACCGCCAGGCTTGTCCAACAGCCGTTTACTGACAGTCCCTATGTGCTGAAGTTTACTGTGCAGGAGGCACTTGAACATTGGGACGATTATGTGTTTGACAGCCCTTATGGTTTAGCTGTGATAAGCGAAAGGGATGAGAACAACAACGGCAAGGATCTCTTGTTGGTTACCGATAACGGCTGGTCATGTGTGGTATCCTTTCTGATGACCGTTAACAACGGGATAAGGGAACAAGGGGAGACCAATGTATATGGGACCTGGGGGGCAGGAGAGGGGGAATTCTGGAACCCGAGGGGGATAGTTGTCGATCCCACCAGTATGGCAGGTTGGTTCTGCACATTCTATGTTGTTGACACAGGAAACAACAGAATTGTAAAGCTTCGGGCAAACCTCAACGATGGCACGATTTCCTTCCTTTCTCAATTTGGATCAGGCTATTTAAACACCCCTTCAGATGTGACCTTCTCCTGGCAAGTAGAGGGAGGCTACCTCTATGTGGCCGATACAGGGAACGACAGGATCGCTATCTTCACGACCAGTGGGAATTATGTCGGCTCCATACTGGAAGGCCAGGTTGATCACCCTATGGCCGTCTGCTATGCCGACCCTTATACTTCCCTTTCTGACCTGTATATCTGCGATACCTGGGGTGGGCGGATAATCTGGTTGCTCAGCGGTGACCCACCTACCGATCCTTACTGGAAAGGCAGTTTAACCATTCCCAACACCTACTTTGTGGCCATAGCAACCGATGAAGATGGTGGAGTCTATGCCCTCGACACCCAGGGATGTAGGATATACACCTTTGACAGGATGCTGAAGGAGAATCTCTACTCTTTTGGATCGCTGGGGGTTGGGGCGGATCAGTTCCTCTGGCCTCTGGATATCGTCGTCTATGAGGGGGAGGTGGCTATAACGGAAGGGTATTCAGATGATTCAGGAATCCAATACTACTGGCTCGATTCTGAAATCTTGGAAGCAACGGCCTCCCCAAATCCTTTTACCCCACCGGTTGAGTGGTCGCTTCTCACCTATAAGCTCTCCGCTCCGGCCTATGTGGATATAAATGTTTACAAGTCAAATGGTCAGTTGATAAGATGCCTGAGAGACCACCTTTCCACTCCAGCAGGAACCAGGTATGAATGGTGGGATGGGACAGACAGCAATGGAGTTCAGCAGCCCTCCGGGGATTATTACATAGTCATCGATGACGAGGATTTCTATACGGGCCCAGAGAATTATTATATTCATTCTGTGGACACAGTCTGGGTAACCATAACCACCAGTTCCCATATCCAAACTATTTATACCTTGAATTGGTGGGAGCTTCCTACCTTCCCCCAGTTCTCCCCCGATGGAAGCAAGATAGCCTTTGCCTCCCCCTGTTATATGTTTGAATCGGATCGGTATATCTGGACGATTGATGCCGATGGTTCAAACCCTCAGCAGCTTACCTCAGGTGGTGATGAGTGGTGGCCATCCTGGTCACCTGATGGCAGCCATTTAGCCTATGCCGAAAGAGTGGGCTTAAACGACTATTTAGTCTACAGGATGGAAAGCGATGGCTGGCCCCAAATCAGGTTATCCCCGGAGACGGTCAATGATAAGACTCCCCAGTGGTCACCCGATGGAAGCAAGATAGCCTTTGGCAATTTCGCCGGTTCAAATGGGAACATCTGGACTATGAACGCCAGCGATGGGTCGGGGAGAACCCAGATTACCAATGACCCAAAGGATGAATGCTATCCCGACTGGTCTCCCTCCGGAGATGAGATCGTTTACGAGAAGTATATAGATGACAACGATTGCTATGATATCTGGAAGGTAAGTTTAGATAATGGTGCTACAACCCAGCTTACCAGTGGACCGGACTATGATTGCCCCGTCTACTGGTTAAAAGGCGGGGATAAAATCGGATATCTATCGGGAAAGCCAGAGGGAGAAGAGCCGAGCGGGATCTACACGATGTCAGCTCAGAATGGAGAAGACAAGAGATGTGCTTTAAGGTCTGATAGGGTATCACCGCTCTTTGGCTTTGACACATCCCCGGACAAAACCAAGTTCGTCTTTCCCGTTCTCACCCTGGAGAATGGCTCTTTGGCCCTCTGTGACTATTTGAGGGATGAGAACGCCTTCCCCGCAGCCAATATTACCTCGCCTTATCTAAACCAGACGGTCTGTGGAGAAGTCACCATCAGAGGAACTGCTGCGGATAACCTAAGCGTAGATGGTAGCACCCACCTTTCTGAACTTGAATATTACACCATCACCTGGGGTAGGGGGGGAAATCCTAACCTCTGGTATGCTGATGGTATGTCTTTAATAAATGGCGGGACCAGTCAGGTTCAGAATGGAATTCTAGGAATCTGGGATACATCTGATTTAGAAGACGGAATCTATACCATAAAGTTAACTGCGTATGACAACCAGGGTGATGCCAATACATCTAAGGTTGCTTTTCATCTTATTGGACCCATCTATGTCCCTCAGGACTATCCAACTATTCAAGAAGCCGTTGACTCGGCCCCCGATATATGTACCATTAAGGTTAACCCAGGCATTTATGAGGAACAAGTTTTTTTAAGAGACGGAATAACCCTGATAGGATCTGGGCCAGACTCTTGCGTCATAAAAGGTCCAACCACACGCTATTTAGGCGTTGTAGTCGGGGCAAACAATAGCACCATTAAAGGTTTTACTATCACTCATACAGATTCGGTGAATATATGTGGCATAAGTGGAGATATTATATCTGGTTTTACTATTGCGCGTAATGTCATCAAGAGAATCTCCAGGGGGATTGATCTCAACTCTTGCCAAGCTTATCTACATAACAATACCATTGTGCATAATCAGGTAGGTATAAGAACTACAATATTTAGAGACAGTTCCCAATGTAGTTTCAAACCGAGTAATCGATTTGACTTGTCGCAGGGTGCCACCTCTGTAAATATCAACAGTAACATAGTAGCCTATAATGGGACAGGAATATATGTTGTTGATGCATCAGAAGTAAATTCTGATTACAACGATTTCTATGGCAACGGGGTCAATTGTACCCCCCATTATCCCATGGGTGATCATGAACTAGTTAATGTAAACCCCTTCTTTATTGACGAAACGATCGACGATTATCACCTACGACAGGGTTCACCTTGCATAGATGCTGGCAATCCTAATTTCCCCCTTGATCCTGATGGCACCAGGGCGGATATTGGTGCTTTCTATTATAATCAAGGTGTTGGAATAAAGGGAGCATCCCCTCCTAATATTCCTACAACTTATAGTTTCTCCCAGAACTATCCCAACCCTTTTAACCCAATAACTGAGATCAAGTATGACCTTCCTAAATCTTCAGAGGTCAATTTGGCCATATACAATATCTTGGGTCAAAGGATTAGAACCTTGGTAAACGAGCAACAAGAGGCTGGCTATTATACCGTTTTTTGGAATAGTGAAGATGAGAGGGGAGAGGAAGTTACCTCTGGGATATATCTTTGCCGAATTGAGGCTGGCAAGTTTTCGCAGACGAAAAAGTTGATCTTGTTGAAGTAGGAAGTGGTTGAATGGGGGATCAGGACAAATAGAGTTTGATCCCTTAAAATGGTCATTAGACAGGATGATCAGGATAAATAAAAATCACCGTGAACTGTTACAAAGGAGGGAAGATGTTCTTTTATCGCAGGAAAACAGTGAGGAAAACCCTGGCCTTGGTTGTTGGCCTGCTGCTCCTCACCCTGGGGGCCACTACCTTGGCCCAGAACCTCAAGCTTGGTTATATAGATTCGATTAGGATC
>DAOVCL010000086.1 GCA_030670005.1 Candidatus Zixiibacteriota bacterium
GGTGACTGACAAGTAGTCCTTAAGGATTCCGTTGGATAGTTTTTAATCTCAAAGAACAAAGGAGCAAAAACTTCACAAGGTATCAAGATACTATCATAACACCCATGGGCTGAGCGGCAACTTTTTCATAGGTGACCCCAATATTTCAAATTCCTCCGCGCTCTTTGTGGATGTTATCATCCACAAAGGGACTTCTTCCGTCAGGGCGGGAGCCCGACCAGCAGAGGACAGAACAAAAAGGGCTCGAGAAAGATTGCTTTGTCCCGATTTCATCGGGACTCGCAATGACCGAAGGGTTTCAATGATCTTAGATTAGAAAAACTTCCATAGGGGAGAAAGGGAGATTCCATCTTATGTTAAAAAAATTAGTTGCCTTTTCCTTCCTTCTGCTGAGTCTATCCCCTGGGATCCAGGCGGGGGAGATAGAGGAGAACTTTCACTTGGGTTTGAGGGAGGCATTGAAGTGCATCAAGCTTACCCCAGAGGACATTTATTTGAGAAATGATTACTTGGAGCCGGACTCCTTTAGGCTGGATATAGTCGAAGATCTCCTCAATCATCCCTTAAATGTGGCCCCCTGGCTTGATTCCCTGAGCGCCCAATTAAACCGTGAGCATTTCAGCCAGAGGTTGAAGCTCACCGGAAGGATCCTGGACCTTGACCCTGTGCTCCCTCAGCCCGATACCAAGAGGTTGGGGCCCTACCTGCAAGGGGATGATTTCTTGTCTCTTCCTCAGGGGCTGCGGGCATCCCTCAAATACCTTCTGGGAGGGATAAGGGAGGCCAATCTCCTGATGGGAGAGGCCTTCTCCCCGCTTAATCAGAAGGAGAGGGATTTTCTCTTTAAGGAGGGGCCAGAGGTGCTCAGGGAGGGGATATTTGATCCTCAGAGGCCCATCGAGGTAACGGAGAAGGAAAAGGAGGAAGGGGAGAAAAGAGATAAGAGGATATTGGAGTTGGCCCAGAATGTGGAGAGGGATAAGATAATATCCGCTGGCCTGGCACTTACCCTGACGTTGGAGTCAGCCCAGGATTACCTTGATGGGGAAGCAGATCCGGGGGAGGGATTGCTGCTTGATCTTTTAACCCCTTGGGGAAGGGTGTTGGTAGGTGGGAATGGCCCCAACGATTATCACCAATCAGATGTGGCGATAATCATCGACCTGGGTGGAAATGATCGATACGACTACATCACCTCACCCAAGGATAGCCGGGCTACAGTTATCATAGATCTGGCCGGGGATGACCTCTACTTGGGGGATGAGGGGAGCTACGGTAGTGGGCTCTTTGGGGTGGGGCTGCTCTGGGAGAGGGAAGGGGATGATACCTACATCGCTGGGAATTACTCCCTGGGGGCGGGCTTCTTTGGCTGTGGTATCCTCTGGGATGGAGGGGGCAATGACAGATACATCTGTGATACGGCGGGCCAGGGGGCAGGGGCCTTTGGGGTGGGCATGCTCTGCGATGATGGGGGCAACGATGAATATAGATCCGCCCTCTTCTCCCAGGCTTTTGCCTTTGTGGGAGGATTTGGCTGGCTTTCTGACAAGGGAGGAAACGACCTCTATTTCTCCGGGGGGAAGTATACCGACCGACTGAGGTATTTCGACCACTACCTCAGCCTCTCCCAGGGGTTTGCCTACGGCCTCAGGCCCTACGCCTCAGGTGGGGTGGCCCTCCTCTACGATAGATCGGGCAATGATAGCTATATCTCAGACATCTTTGGACAGGGGTCAAGTTACTGGTATTCGCTCTCCGGCTTAGTTGATGGAGAGGGAAACGATAGCTATATCTCCTATCAGTATGCCCAGGGGGCAGCCACCCACCTTACCCTTGCCGCCTTGCTGGACAAGGCTGGAGATGACAACTACATCTCCCACGGGGTCTCCCAGGGCTGTGGCCATGACCTGAGCTTTGGCCTCTTAGAGGATTGGCAGGGGGATGACAACTATATCACCGGTGACCTCTCCCAGGGGGCGGGGAATGCCAACGGTATTGGCATTCTCTTTGACTTTGCCGGCAATGACAACTATCAGGTGCGTAAGCTCACTAACACCAACGGTTATGGTGACTTCAGAAGGGATTATGGATCAATTGGCATATTCATTGATCTTTCTGGAAAAGATAGCTATGCGGCCGGATACGAGAACCGTTCCTACTGGACCAAATCGAGGTATGGGGTGGGGGCAGATCTGGAGAGGCCCCCAAGGGAGGGGAGGTGAAGAGACTGATCTTGTTCGTCCTTGTTATCCTCCTCTTGCCATCTGCCCTCTGGGCCGAGGGTAAATCGGTGGAGGAGCTCTTCCGGGAGGCCTCTTCGGCGGAGCTTCAATATGAAGATCTGAGAGAGCCGGCAGAGGAGGAGTTGGTGCGCAGGGGAGAGGAGGCCGTCCCTTACCTGGTGGACAAACTGGGGACAAGGGATGCCAGGGAGAGACACACCCTGGAGAGGATACTGAAGCGGATAAAGGAGCCGGCGGTAGAGCCCTTAATCGAGGCCCTGAAGACCGATGATCTCTATGCGATCAGGCTGGGGATCAGGATTTTGGGGATGATCGGGGATAAGAGGGCCCTTGCCCCCCTGCTGGAGCTTTCCTCTCATACCGACTGGAGGGTGAGATCCGTGGTGGCCTTCTCCTTGGGCAGGATTGGGGAGAGTAAAGCCACCCCTTGGCTTATCTCTGCCCTTGAGGATTCGGTCGATCTGGTGCGCAAATCTGCGGCAGTGAGCTTGGGAGAGCTGAAAGATCCCCGATCAATATCTTCACTCCTAAAAGGCTTATCCGATCCCTTCTATGGGGTGAGATACTCGGCGGCGAGGGCTTTGGCCAAGTTAGGGGATTCTGTTCTCGATTCCCTCCTTGCTATTCTCCGGGAGCCATCTGGCAAGGGAAGATATTTTGTAATTGAAACCTTGGGGGAGTTAGGTAATAAGAGGGCCCTTAAATCCCTGATGCCCCTCTTGCTGGATGGTGACTGGGCCATCAGGGCCTTTGCCGCCCAGGCGATGGGAGGGATCGGAGGGGAAGAGGCCAGAGAGGCCCTAAGTTCAGCCGAAAGGGAGGAGAAACACCCTTATGCCCTCCTCCAGATAAGAAAAGCCCTTGATAGGTTGGAGAAAGGTGAAGCCCCTTAAATGGGCTATTCCAGAATTTAGCTTGGAGAAACGGTTGTTTAAGATCTTGAGGAGGCAACTATATCTTTCAAGCTTTCTTCTTCTCTCCCTCCTTCTCTGGACCCAAAGGGGGTGGGGAGAGCTTCCCTTTACCCTCAGGGTAATCCCACCATACCCAAAGGTAGAGGAGATCATAGAGGGGAATTATCCCTCCCTCTCCTCTGGATTGGGGGTGGAACTTTCTGGAACCCTTACCGTCTATATAGCCACTAATAAAGCTCAGTTCGAGAAGTTGGTGGGAACTGGCTTTCCCGATTGGGGGTTGGCCTGCGCTCTCCCCTCTAAGAGGGCTATAGTCGTGAGGGATCCAAAAACCATCAAAGGGAAGAGAGACTTAGAGGAGGTGGTTACCCATGAGCTCACTCACATCCTCCTCCATTGGAACCTCACCGGAGTCCATATCCCCCGCTGGTTCGATGAAGGGCTGGCGATGAGCCAATCTCAGGAGTGGAGAATAGGCATGGATTTTACCCTGGCAAAGGCTAAACTTACCGGCTCACTTCTGCCCCTGGGGGATATCGATCGGGTGAATACTTTCTGGAGGGAGAAGGCCGATCTGGCCTATGCGGAGAGCTTTTCCGCACTGCTCTGGTTGGAAAAAAGATTTGGCCCCGAGGCTGTGCCCAGGATAATCAAGGGGTTAAGGGACGGCCATTCAATGAATGGGGCTATGTGGAGGGCCACTGGTCTCGGGCTGAGGGACTGTGAGACCTTGTGGCTACAATGGGTGAAGAGAAGATATAACTGGTTGTCTCTATTTGCCGATACCTCCCTCCTCTGGTTGGGGCTAACTATCCTCTTTATTATAGCTTTCTTCTTTAAGAAATGGAAGCAGAGGACTATCTTAGAGAAATGGAAAAGGGAGGAAACTCTCCTCCCCCCTTCGGATGATGAAGGAAATCCGTTATCTCCTTGAATACCTGCTCCTGAGGTTGGTCATCAGGACAAGCCAGTTCCTTCCCTGGAAGAATTGCCACAGCATAGGGGAACTCTTAGGGAGGATTGTCTTTGACCTCTTGGGTTTCAGAAGAAAGGTTACCCTGATCAATCTCAGGTTAGCCTTTCCTCAGATGGGAGAAGAAGAGCTTGTCTCCTTAGGAAGGAGAAGCTATCAGAACCTGGGGCGAACATTTTTCGACCTCTTAAAACTTTCCCATTCCAGCCCCCAGAGGAGAATTGATTTTGAGGGTTTGGATAACTTGAATCGAGCCTTGAAGGAGGGGAAGGGGGGGGTAATCTTAAGTGGACACTTTGGCAGTTGGGAGTTTTTGATGGCCGCTCTGGCTCAAAGGGGTTATCCCTTGGATGCCGTGGCCAAGGAGCAGCATAACCGGTTGGTTGATAGATTGGTTAATGGGTATCGGATGAGGTCCGGTATGGGGGTGATCAAGGCGAGAGGAGGAGCCTGGGAGGTGGTGAGGGCTTTGAGGAGGAACAGGTTAGTGGGTGTTTTGGCCGATCAGGATGCGGGAAGAGATGGCCTGGTAGTCAGCTTCTTCTCCCAACCCTCCTCCTTCAGCTCTGGCCCAGCCCTCATCGCCGAGAAGACCGGTTCCCCTCTGATTATGGCTTTCATAGTCCGGGAAGGGGGGAAAGAGAGGATAATCATTACTCGGCCCCTCCCTCCTGGAGGAAGGAAGGAAAGGACACAGGCCTATGTCCAGGCCTTGGAGGGGTTCATCAAAAGCTATCCGGACCACTGGTTCTGGCCCCACAAGAGGTGGAAGAGCACAGTTGGCCCCTATTAAGCGTGCTTTGATAATTCAGACTGGTTTCCTGGGAGACCTGATTCTTTCTACCCCCCTGATCAGGGCTACCAAAGAGACCTTTCCCTCAGCCGAACTATTTTTTCTCTCTATTCCCTCTGTGGCCGGAGCCTTGGCCCACAACCCAAATTTGACCCAGGTGATTACCTATGACAAAAGAGGGAGAGATAGGGGATTGAGGGGCTTTCTGCGGGTAAAGAAGAAGTTAAGGGAGATTAGGGTTGATCTGGCCCTAATCCCTCATCGTTCTCTGAAGTCTGCCCTTTTTGCCATAGGCGCTGGAATCAGGAAGAGGATAGGCTTTGATCGGAGCGCTGGCTTCTTCCTCCTTACCAAAAGGGTTACCTACCAGTGGGGAATCCACGAAGTGGAAAGAAACCTGAGTCTCCTCTCCCCCTTAGGGGTAAACCCCAGACCCACCTCTCCAGAGCTTTTCCCCTCCGCTGAGGAGAAGAAAAGGGCGGAAGAGTTCCTGAAGGAGATGGGAATCTCCTCCCAGGATAGATTGGTAGGGTTTGCCCCTGGCTCCTTCTGGCCAACTAAGAGATGGCCCAAGGAGAGGTTTGCCCAACTGGGGAGGATGATAAAAGATTATGGAGGGAAGGTCATTCTCTTTAGCTCATCCCAGGAGCGGGAAATCTGTGAGGTTATCTCCTCCTTAATGGGTAGGGGAGCTGTTGTAGCTGCCAATAGTTTTTCCCTGCTGGAGTCAGCCTGGCTTCTTACCAAATTACGGGTGCTGGTGGCCAATGATACGGCTCCAGTGCATATGGCTTCTGCTATGGGGACGCCAGTAGTAGTAATCTTCGGCCCTACCGTTCCTGAGTTCGGCTTTGGCCCCTGGGGCCAAGGTGAGGTCATTCAGAGGGTGCTCCCTTGCCGCCCCTGTAGCCCTCACGGCCCCCTAAGATGCCCTCGGGGAAGCTGGGATTGTATGCTAAGAATTGGGGCCGAGGAGGTTTTCTCCTATGTGATCAAGTATTTAAGGCGATGAAGTTGAGGTTAAGACTCCAAAAACCAGATGGATATATTCTGAACAATCGGTTTATAAAGGTTGACTTAGAAGTGACCTCAAGCATGATGGGGGGTAAGAGCCAAGTAAGAACCAATTCCTACCCAAGGAAAATAGGGCATCCGAAGCCTATCCAGGATTCGGAGTCAGGTTCACATCGGCCTAAACCTCATAAGTTTATCTCTTACCTTAGGCTCTGCCGGGCCCCCAATCTTATCCTGGTCTTCCTCTCAGTGATGGTGGGGGGCTTTATGGGGGGGCTCTCTCCCCTTTGGCGGGCCCTGATCGCTGGTCTTTCGGCCTCTTTGGTGGCCGGTGGGGGAAATGGATTGGATGACATCATTGACCTGAGGATAGATAGGATAAACCAACCATCCCGTCCGCTTCCCTCCGGGGAGGTCAGGCTCAGGGGGGCCTGGAAATTTACCTATCTCCTCTTCCTTTTGGGGCTGGGCTTGAGTCTCCTTTTAGGGGTAGAGGCCATCCTTTTGGTTATCCTCTCTACCCTTCTTCTCCTCTCCTACCCTCTCTGGTGGAAGAGGAGGGGGCTGGTGGGGAATCTGGTGGTCAGCCTCTTAGGCGGACTTGCCTTTCTCTATGGTGGAATAGCCGTAGGACAACCAGGAGAGGCTCTGATCCCCGCTCTCTTTGCCTTGCTCTACCATCTGGGCCGGGAGCTATTAAAGGATATAGAGGACCGAGAGGGGGACGAGGCCGGAGGGAAAATGACCTATCCTCTAAGGTATGGTCTCAACGCCTCCCTCAGGCTGGTCACCCTTGTTTTTGGGCTCTTAATCTGTTTGACTTTTTTGCCCTTTGTGCTTAATATTTACCATCTCCCTTATCTGTTAACCGTAGGTTTGGGAGTGGATAGCTTCCTTCTCTTCCTTCTCTGCTATCTTTGGAAGAAGGGGGAGGCAAGCAACTGGTCAATTATAAATAGGTTGCTTAAACTGGATATGTTATTGGGCCTTTTAGCTATCTGCCTGGGGAGGATATAAATGAGGCTTGTTCTCCAGAGGGTGAATCATGCCCAGGTTAAAGTAGAGGATAAGTCAGTGGGCAAGATAGGTAGGGGTCTTGTCGTTCTCTTGGGGATAAGGAATGGGGATGGGGAGAGGGACTCCAAATACTTGGCCGAAAAGGTTGCTCATCTCAGGGTCTTTGAGGATGAATCTGGGAAGTTTAATCTCTCGGTTATGGACATCGGAGGTGAGGTTCTGGTCGTCTCCCAATTCACCCTCTACGGGGACTGCAGAAAGGGAAGAAGGCCAAGCTTTACCCAGGCCTCCCCTCCAGAGGAGGCAAATAAACTCTATGAGAGATTTGTTGGTCTCTTACAGGAGAGAGGATTGAGGGTGGAGACCGGGGTGTTTGGGGCTCATATGTTGGTGGAGATCCAGAATCAGGGGCCAGTAACCCTTATCCTGGAGAGCTGAAATGACCTGGAAGCCTCTATCCGACGGGAAGCTAATCCTGGCCTCATCCTCACCGCGGCGGGCCTGGTTACTCAGGCAGGTGGGCATCCCCTTTCGCACAATGGAGGTGAATGTGGAGGAGGGATTTTCAGAAGAGAGGTCTCCAGCCGACTATGTTCTCACCCTGGCGGAGAGAAAGGCCCTCTCTGCTGCCTCTAAGCTAAGAGAGGGGATTGTGCTGGGAGCAGATACCATAGTCCTCTTTCAGGGGGAGATAATGGGGAAGCCAAAGGATGCCCAGCAGGCGAAGGAGATGCTCTCCCGATTGAGCGGTCATACCCATCAGGTCTATACCGGGCTTGCCCTGATCGATGTGGGTAAAGGGAGGACTGTCACTGGCTATGAGGTGACCAGGGTGAGGTTTCGTCCCCTTTCCGCAGAGTTTATCAACAGCTATGTAGGGACAGGTGAACCCTTGGACAAGGCCGGGGCCTATGGGGTGCAAAAAAAGGGTGCCCTTTTGGTGGAAAGGGTGGAGGGTTGCTTCTATAATGTGGTGGGACTCCCCCTCTCTAAGCTATTGACCCTTCTGCAGGAGCTGGGATATGGAACTTAAGAAGCTCGGCCGTTATCTGCAGAAGGAGAGGAGGAATCGTAAGATAAGTCTCAAGGA
>DAOVCL010000040.1 GCA_030670005.1 Candidatus Zixiibacteriota bacterium
GATAGACTACCACCAGGGATGCCTTTTTCTGCTTGGTTACCCCCCTTCTGTTCTTGGCTGTCAAGGTATAGGCTGTTGACTTCTTCGGGGAGACCCTGAGCGTATCTTTGGCCTTCACATTTCCAGGCTCCGGTTGGATAAGAATGCTTTTAGCCTGCCTCACCTCCCAACTAAGAAGGGCGGAACCGCCTGGAGAAAGGGAGTCGGGAGAAACGGAGAAGGATTGGATAATCGGCTCCTTCACTGGCCACAGGAACCAAAAACCTGCTATAATTACGACTATGATGGGAACTATTGCCCTCACCAGCCAACGAGGAACCATGGCCAGATAGGCAACCTGACCGGCAACCGTCTGCGCAGCTTCCTTGTTCCACTCCGGCAACACATTGACCTGGAAGGAATACTGCTTCTTGGCTCCGAACTTTGGCCTGCTCTTGGCCCCTACCCAGAGGCCAACTTTACTGCTCTCCCCAGGGTCTAACTTGACCTCCTCATCCTCAAATCTAAATTGACAGCCCCCTTGCTCATCCTGAGCATTAAACTTGAATGTCTCCCGGCTGTTGCCCTTATTGCGAATGGTCAACTGAAAGTCTGCCTCACCGCGGGTTACCCTCTGGGTGGGATGGAGCTCAGCCCCAAATTCATGATAGGGTTGAATCTCCAGAGTGCCCAACTCTGTGGCTGTCTCCTTAGGATTCTCCACAGAGGCAGCCTTTATCGAGAATGGATACTTCCCGGCCTTGTTCGACGACTCCTTAGGAGGATGAATGGTAAGGGTAATCGATTCCTGACCGCCGGGAAAGAGCTTCACACTGGAGGCACTCAAAGTGTACCAGCTCTCCTCCAGTCCCTCAACCTCAACGGAAAACTGGTCAACAACTGAGCCTCGGTTTATGATGCTGATGGTGCTCTTTATATTAGCACCTGCCTCCAGTGATATGGTATACTGAGAAAAGGAAAGTATTATCTTCTTTGCCATTGGTCTCCACCTGGTTTAATGGGATGTAACAGCTTGAAGTAATCAGCAGTCAGCTTTCAGCGGTCAGCTTTCAGCGATCGAAGAAAGCTTTTGACAACTGGCAGCCGAAAGCTGGAAACTAACTGACTGCTGAGCCCCAGCTCCAGGGAACTGTTACACTCGATTTTGTGCTTAGTTCAGATTAACCCTATCATACAGTAACCGAATGGGAGAAGTCAAGGAAAAAATCAAAGAATTGTAACTGTAATTCAAAAAAAGCCTTTATAGATATTTAGCCCGATCTATTCGTAAACTACTATCAACGTTTCTTCCGTCAGGGCAGGAGGCCTGATGGGAGAGGCAATGGTTCTAAAACACAAGGGGGAGATCTTCAGTTCGCAATGGGATGTGACCGAATATGACCTCCCGCAAATTTTGAACCTGCGGGAGGTTTTGACAGACTACCCTGCACTAAAGTGCAGCAGATCCCTTATTCCGTCACCAGATTAGGGGATTCGGTCTTATCATGTGGGGGGGGTATCTCCTGATGCCGATTATCAAGCTTCCTCGCAATTTCTTAGAAATCCCGAGATGCCATCTGAATGAGGCCAGTGCCCCGCCAAGTTGATTGCGATGGATACAGTCGTCTGAGTTTAAGCCGCATGTTGGCTGCCGCATCTTGAGACATGATTATCCCACAAGTACACCAAGCAATTTCTCTGCCTCTTTTTCACTTTGGTGCCCGATTCACGCTCATAATGGTAAGCATTGTGATGGAATCCTTTTTCTCGGGATACCTCAAATGCAAAACAAAGCTCTTACTGTCCCAGCGATCCCAAAAGTGTACATCCTCGCCGGTTATGGCCTTGACTGGATCACCTGTTCGACTTGGTGGCCCCAAAAGCGCAATCGTCGCCTCTCGGCTCATTTGGAATGAGAGGCCCCTCGGTAACGCTCCCGAGTATTGTCCATAGCCGTGCACGCCTTCGGAGAAAATATGGATGGTGTTAACTTTTCGTTCTTTATCAAAAGAGATCTGCAGCCCTGCCTTCTTGAACACTAACACACCACTCTCGCTGGGGTCGTCCTCCCTCATCTCAAAGATTTGCGGTTCCTCAGCAAGGCGGCGCAGGAAGTCGAGCAGTTGCGGATCTTCAGCCTGCAGGCCGATCAGATTTTCCAGCTCCATGGAGATACTTCTCCCTTAATTCTGATACAATTGCACTGTAATTTTGTAGCGCCTGTTCGTAGTTCTTGGCCTCAATCAACTTCACCGATTTAATAACCTGTTCGTAGAGACCGGACAGAATCTCCTGAGCATTAGGCTGTGCTTTGATCCGAGCCACGATCTTGGGCGCAATCTCATAGTATTGCGCAATGAGTGCCTTGCCGTTGGGCAGTGCCCGTATGTACCCGTCCCGGAAGGCCCTGAGCGTCTCCAGCTCGTAGCAATCGTCGGGCAACCCTTTTGCTTCCACACAGGCGGTGGTGATGAAACATCCGCTCTTCTTTTGCTGTTGGCTGACAAGCTCTAACATTGGCGGGTCCAGCGTCAGCGGCCCCGGTGCTTTCTTCAAGAGGCGAAGCAAGGCCTTCTCGTCGGCGGTGAGGACGCCTTTGGCCTGCAAGGCTGCGGCCGCCGCTGTTGGGTCTTCGAGTGATTGGACGAATTCCTTGTAGAAGTCCGCGGTCTCCCGAGCAGCGATGCTAGCCTTCTCTTCCAGGGTTAAAGCTGCACCACGTGTTGCCTCCTCCTGCTTTATCGCGTCCTTTGTTTTCTTTCGTGGCTCATGGATTTTCTCCAACGCCTTTTGGATTTTCCCAGCCAATTCCTTTTTCGCTCCGGGTGCTATCACGGTGAAAGCTTTCCCCAAGGTGGCTGCTTTTACAGATGGTCCTCTGGCCCCGCTCACCTGAACACCACCCCACTTTTTTTCGTCCAACTTGCTCTTGATTTTCGCCACGATTGAACTGGTGGGGTCACCTGCCGCCTCTTCTGCCCCGGCAGAACAAGAGGTAAAGCGGATCGCCTTGATCGGCCTTTGTAACCCCTTGGTCGCATCGAAGAGCATATCTACGATTTGATCTGCTTCGTAAAATATCGGCGCTTCCCTAGTTCCGCCTGCCTTAATTTTCCCCGGTGCCCCGTGACCCACAATGAAGAGCACATCCTTTTTCCTCATCTTGCTAAGATCCGAGTCCTTGAGCAGTTGCACCGGTCCACCGGCTTCTTTGACTGCGTAATCGATGGAGGTCAATTCGACAAAATCGGGCGTGCCCACGTCTTCTTTAGCAAGCGCCACGCGTCGCTGCACGACTTCGCTGCCTGCCGTCTGAGGCAGATGTTCCAATTGAGACAGCAGATGGTTTATGGCTGCAGTCGTTTCGCCCTGTTCCTGGGTAGATCGTTTATGGGAAGCAATTATCCGATTTACCGTCCGATTGCCATACAGCCGTTGGAGTTGCAAAATGGTTTCTGGTGTGGCGGCACTTAAGTCTTCAATGGCCCTCTGCAAGGCGCTCGGATAAATGGATTGGACTTGATTAACCAACGCTTGGTTGATTGGTTGCCGTTTTTTTCGGGCCGTATCATCACTTTGTTTTGCTTTGTCGGCGTGCTGGTGAGCAGACATAAATTTCTCCTCAATTGAGCTTAGCCGCCTGCAGCGGGACTTTTTTAACAGGATTAACAGGGATTTCTTTATATCCAGACCATCCTGTCTATCCCGTCTAAAAATGGGAATTTCTATGCTATCAAGTCTTCTTCTGTCAGGGCAGGAGCCCAAACAGCACAGGTAACCTAAAGGGCAGAACCCCGATTCCACTACCTTTCTCTCTTATGTAAGGGCTCCGATTCATCGGAGCTGGCAGGATTTGGGTCCGCATAAATGCGACCCCTACAAACTTCTCCGGTCAGCTAAGGGGATCTGACTGCTCAGTCGATTCTCACCCTCTCCTTAGTCCTCCCCCTTCAAGGGGGAGGAGACTATTCTTGATGTCTTGACCTATAGGTGGGACGGTCTAAAGACCTCCTTACCCTGCACTAAAGTAGTTGCAGACTTCAGGCTGCGCCCTTTCGCAACCTATAAGGACGCGGCTACCTTTCGTCATTCGTCATTATCCTACACTTACACCAAAGGGCAAAGGAGTTGCCTCCTCGTCTTAACTCTTGGTCATCTGGTGTTTATACCAAAGGCGATAGCCATAGATGAGCACATTTGTGCCAAACTCCAAGGCAGAGCGAATTTCCTCACGGGAGATGCCCGCCTTAGCTCCCCCTCCACTCCAGGCACAGCCGTAGTCAGCATCACAATATACCAGGCCATCACCTATCATCATCGGTCTACCTTCCCCGGATACCTGGGGTGGGTAGGAGAAAGGATAGTGAGTTTTCAGGATAGGGTGATCGGGCTTTAACTGGGAGAGCTGTCGCTTCAGCTTAGTAGCCAAGTCATTAAAGGCAAAACCAAACTCATTCTTCGGCACCTGAGGACACCCATTGCCAAAGAGGAATCCACCCCCGTCCAGAAACTTGGTTAAACTTTTCTCCTCCTCAGCGGTCAACTGGAAGCTTCTGTCACCGGAAAAATAGAGGAGGTTAGAGCCATTAAGATCTCCCTTTAAAGAGACCTCTCCGGCAAATTCCGCCCGATAGGGGGTCTGGCTGTTGATATGGCTAACCAAGTGGAACAAACCGTCAGTATGAAGGGCTTTTCCCTCTCCCTCCCAGCTTATCTGTCCGAGGGAAATCTGCCCCCTTATATGTCCACCCGCGTAACTGCGGAAATGAAGGTCTATCTGGTTTGCCTCTGGATGAAAGGGATTAACGGCATCAGTAATGGGCTCCTTCTCCCCAGTTATCTCCACTCGGGCAAGTTCGATCTCAAACTCACCGGGTGGGTTTTGGGACTCCTGAATCCTATATGCCTGCCTGAAACGGTAGGGATGGCCCTGAGACGACCCTTCCGCCGGAACCTCGGCAAACTGAATGTTGAGGTAAACCTTTCCCTTCTTCTTAATGGTTAAGGGATAGATCTCCTTCTTGGATAGGATGATAAGGTATCCCCTCTGGTCAACGGCTATGCCAGGACTGATGATGAGGGAACGGCCTGACGGATTCTGAGCAAATACTTCCAACCCTGAGGCTATACCAGCTCCATGGAAGCCGAGGTTATGAAACATCTGTTGGTATAGATGAAAATCGTGGGCCTGGTTCCACACTGTGGCATCAACCCTCATCCCCTCAAAGCCCTTCACCCTTTCGATAGAACCTTGAAGAAACCCTCTTAGCATAGATCCCTCACTTTTTCAGTTGCCGGTTATCAGTTATCAGTTGTCAGTTGTCACGGGTTTTCCCTGATCCCTGGGAACTGACCCCTGATGACTGTATAGACCTCCGCAAACCATTAAGCATTCGCCCAATTTCTGCTGATTTATCCAATACCCCCTTTAACTGATTCACATCGATATAATCCAATCGCTTGGCTATCTGCACATGAGTCTCCAACTCTGCAAGAGAACCATAGGCTATGGATAGATGCTGAAGAAACTCCTTGCTATGTTGCCGCTCCCGTCCTTCAGCAATATTTGCCGGGATCGATACGGCCGCACGACGAATCTGACTGGCAAGTCCATAAATCTCGCTCTTAGGAAAGCCCTTTGTCATTTGATAGCACAACACGACTAAGTCCATCGCTCTCTGCCATACTTCCAAATCTTGATAATTCTTGAAACTCATCTACTTTTCCTGATTCCTGTCTTCTGAGCCCTGTAAACTGTTTCTTGATTCCTGTTCACCGATCCCTGTCAACTGCTTCCTGATCCCTGACTACTGTGAACTGTTACGAAACTATCTCCAATGAATATGTGGCCTGGGCTGGAAGGTGAAATAGAATTATTGCCCCCACCAGCTCCCTATCCACCTTGGCGGTATCATCAGCGAATAGGGTAATGAGCAGATGGTTCCGACCGGAAATGCTGCTCAAGGTCGTATTCACTCCCAATTGGCTGGCCTCACTCAGGATCATACCTGCGCCACTCTCCGATATTTGAGATTCCAAACCGGTAACCAGCTTGATGTGCTCCCTTAATCCTCTCCTCGTTCCTCTCCAACTGGAGAGTTCAATTAAATTTTGAATTAACTTCCTCTGTTCCCTCAAGGACATTCGAGGATTCAAGTCTATGCCCATCCAGGAGGCCAGCCAGGGGAGGAAACTTTCTGGTGTATACTTGGGATCCAGATAAAGGTTCATCTGCCCTATCCTCTCATCTATGGGGCTCCAGACATCCTCGAAGATGCGGAGAAAGCGTCCCCAAAACTCATCCTGACTGTAGATGGCCGGGAGATACTTTAGATAGTCGCTGGGAGTGATCTCTTGCCTTTCCATTAGCTCCAATTTATAGCAGTTTTCAGGGGTCAGCTTTCAGCAGTCAGCGGTTAGCACATAAGCAGTTATCGGTTGTCAGTCGCCAGTTTACTGTATTTTTCCTGATCCCTGTTTCCTGATCCCCGGGAACTGTTACCCCGTTTTTATATCCCCTGGATAACTGTAACCCTATGATGACCGGAACAGATCAGCCCCGCTTTGGGCAATTCCACTCTATCCCCCTTATCGCTTGGTTTTTCCTCTAAGTCACTGTGGGTCCAGAGGATAATCTTACTTACTGATCCCACCCCTTCCACCCTCTGCAACAGGGGATAAAGCTCGAAGGAGGTCAGGCCTCGCCCAAAGGGCCAGCCATCTCCCGATGGACCCCCCTTTAAGGGATGAAGATAACGGTAGAGGCTCTTCTCCGCCTCCTCCCTTACCCTCTTTAAATCCCTACCTGGTTGAGCCTGAATCTCGGCTTCCACCGTTACCCAGATATATTCCGCATCCTGCACAGAGGCACTGAGAGTGAGGAGACACCGCTCATTGAGATAGACCTCAATCTCTTTCTTCACCTCCTGGTGAAGGGTAAGATTCTGCTTAGTAAGAAGCTCTGGGGAACCATTTAGAGCGGGCACTACACAGACGGTTACCACATCTCCCGATCCCACTGCGCCCAGGCACTTTGCCCGCGCAATACCAGAGGTAGCCCTTAGGGCAAAGGCCTCAAAATCCTCCGCAGTGACAGCCCTGTTGCGGGCTCTGAGAAACTTAGGAGCAAGTAGCTTCGCCCTCTCCAAGTTCTCCAGATCAGCCCCTCCCCGGGCAGATTTGCGGTTGGTTACCCCGGCAACATAGGGAATGGAGGATTTGAGAACAGTGAGGGTGCCGGCAGCTACATTCCCTCCTGCTCCCCCTCCACAGCGGTAGGAGATAAACCTTATCTGTGAACCCTTGGGGGGAATGGCCCCAAACTGTTTTAGGGTCCCATCCTGTTCCCTGATAGCCGGGCCGAACCGCACCAAGCCCTGGGCGTTATCGCAGCCAAAATGTCTGTCATCTGGCCCGGAGTTGGCAAAGTCCTCTACCTCCTGCCAGGTCTCCACCTCCTTCCCATTCTCTGAGATCACCTCAATCGTCTCCTCCGGCCTACGGGCAAGGATGGGGCTATTCCTCAACTGGAATGATTGTCCGGGTTTCCCCTCACTTATCCCCAGGATCTCTCCCTTCACCTCTGTAGCCTGAGTGGCCGAGACACTCCCCCCTGCAGAGTGGACGTTCACTCCCTTGATGCGTGGCGAGCTCTCATAGAAGGGTTGATTGGGCCCAGGCTCTAAAACCCGGCATCTAATCCAACAATGGGCATATTTACCGCCGAACTCTCCGCCAGCCAACCCCTCTGGCAGGACAAGTTCCACGGCCCCATTGAGGTTGAGCCCCCCGGTCGTATCCCTCAGCGCCTCTGTGGGAAGCCAACCCCTCTCCCCACACCAAGCCTCCCAGGTTAGGGGCGGGTACTCAGGGGAGACACCAATTCCCTCAATCTTACAGTCTATCCCCAGGGCTAAGGTATTACCTCCCAAATCCCCTCCCAAGCCGAAGAGAAGGGCATTATCTGGCCTTGGCTTTGGATCAAAGGCCAGAAATTCCCCCTCCGGCAACTCCAGAGCCATCATCCTGCTCTCAAATGCCTCTCCCTCGGAAGTGGCCAGACATTCAACAAGGGTAGGCACATCTATCTCCAGATCCCTGTCCGTAGTGAAGACCACCGATTCCTCCCTCTCCGTGCGCACTGTGGCCACCTCAGTCCCCTTAGGGATCATCACCTTTTGTGATTGGGGGGCAGAAAGGCGAAAGGTTAGCTCAGCATTGGCTGCTCGGGGGGGAAGAAGATTGATGCCCAATAGCTCCAGAAACTTGATATAATTCTTCTCTGGAACCTGATTGAGCCTATAAAGGATAAGTTCAGTCATCCAGGCAAAAAGCTCCATCAGGGTGATCCCCGGATCACTTAGGTTGTGATCTGTCCATTCTGGGCAGTAACGGGGAATCAGGCTTTTTGCCTCATCCACAATTGATTGGAAACTACGATCATCTAAATTCGGCGTGGGCAATGCCATATTACATCTCCTTCGGAATCAAATAAAATGGATAAACAAGATTTCTCCTGTCATTAGAGGCCTTGATTTGATATCCAATATCAATTATAAGTCTATTCCTCTCTTGAGGGTCGGCCTGTGCATTAACCTCCATTACCTTAATACGGGGCTCCCACCTGGCCAGGGCCTCCTTTACCGCCTCTTCCACCCGACCAAAGGTGGTGGCATTATTGGGAGCAAAGACAAGTTCATCGAGGATGCAACCAAACTCTGGCCTCATCCGCCGCTCTCCCCTACTCGTCTCCAGGATAATCCTGATCGCCTCCTCAATATCACTCCCCTGACGGGCCAGGGCAATCCCCCCCGTTTTGGTGATGGTCATCGGGAAGTGCCACCCCTGACCTAAAAAATCTCCATCTGGCATCAGTATCCTCCTTAGCGAAAATCACCTTCCTTGCCTTTTAGGGAGGTGGAGCTGTATTCTCGTAGGGGTCGGATTTATCCGACCCGCCTTCGTAGAACTCTTCAAATTTTATTCTCTCTGCCAAAGGATTGTTCTTTATATACTCCCTAATCTTGAACAAAGTGGCCTCATTCCTTATCACATGCTCATAATAATTCCTCTGCCAAAACTTCACCCCTGTATTTCTGGTGACTAAAGCCTTAAATGTTCTTACTACTTCTGGTAGGCCTCTCTTCATCCCATCAAAAACAAAAATCACATGAAGGTGGCTGGACATAAGAACATACCAATCTATTTTTAATCCAGAAAATCGCTTTGGCAAAGAGAGTAAAATCCTCTCTATCTCCTCCCTGTATTGCTTTATATTAGGTTCCCCTCTATGAGTGCAAATCGTGACAAAGTAAAAACCATCCGATTTGTAATTATAACTTTTTAGCCTTATTTCCTTCCTCTGAGGTAATTTTCCTACGGGTTCGATAAATCGAACCCCTTCACTTTTTTCGTTATCCATCTATCTTAATTGTTCGTAACCTTATTCCCTGCTGCATCTTCCCAGGTATCCTGACACGTCTTCATTTACTAACTACAGTTGCTCTCTTCCCGCTGGGGTGTCTCGCCTTTACCAATGCCCATTGGGACGCGGGTGCCTACTCCGCGAGCGGGTCGGATAAATCCGACCCCTACAAAAGACGATTGCTCCGAAATCTGAGGTCATTTTTGTTCCACCGCACTTTAGTGCAGGGTAAAAACCCTCAACTAAAACTGGGTAGAAGTTAACCTATGAACACCGTTCCCACTGCTACAACAGTTCCCACCGGAAGATCCACTGGATCATTGCAGGTCATCGTCTGGTCGCCATTGCGAGCAGCCATCTTCCCGTTGATGAAGACGGTGGGGCTACCGGCGATGATCTGTCCTCTATTAGTAGGAGGCTTCTGGAAAGGCCCCCCCTGGGGTATGTGCGGTGGAAGGTTAGTGGCAGTAGAGCCAACCACAGCCACTGGCCTACCCATAATCTTCACATTCTGAGATAGATTGCCATCAATCGTCCCGTTAAAGGGATGAGGGATGGGGGTGGGAACCGGCCCACCTGGTGATGGAACCATTATAATATGGGTATCGGTGGCCGTGATCTTATCGCCCTGTTTTGCCGCTGGCTGTCCCATAAGCTATTAACAGTTTACAGCAGTCAGCTATCAGTTGTCAGCTTATAAACAGTTATCGGTTGTCAGGCGTCAGGGGGTTTTCCTGATCCCTGAAAACTGAGCCCTGTAAACTGTTTTCTGATCCCTGTCAACTGCTTCCTGATCCCTGTCTCCTGATCGCTGAGAGCTGATTGCTGTAAACTGCCCTCTAGTTGATATTTACCGTTGTCCCCTTCACATTCACCTGACCAGGTGAACCCTCTATGTCAATTCCGGCTGTGCCCTTAATGGTTACTTTTCCCTGAGCCTCGATGGAAATGTCTCCAGCAGCCGAGATCTTCAGGGAATTCCTCATTGAATCAAAGACAATCGTATTCTTCCCTGTCTTATCGCAGATGGATATACCGGCACCGGAGTCGGAATCGTCGATGATGATTGTATGGCCGCTGCGGCTCTTCCAGACGAACTTCTGAACTCTACCATCACCGGAGACGATCTCGTTTATACTGAGTGGGGGCTTATCCTCACCATTCCAGAGACAGCCAAGGATATAGGGATGGTTGATGCTGCCGTGCTCAAAGCCCACCAAAACTTCATCATTGACCTCAGGCAGCCAATAGGTGCCCCGGTTATCTCCTGCTGCTGGGCTGGCAATGCGGGCCCAATTGCTCTCCTCCCCATCCTCAAGCCAAGGGAACTTCACCTTCACCCGACCCATCTCCTGAGGGTCCCGATTGTTGGTCACAATTCCTATAAACACACCATAGTTTCTCCTCTCCGGGGAGGGTCCTCGGATCGTTTCCAGCATAGACTTTGGAGACCGGGTGCTCAAGGAGAAGGTAGTAATATAACCACTATCTCCGGTCAAGCGATGATTGCAGGAGGTAACATAATATCGTCCTGAGAATCGGTTGCCTACACCCGATATATCCAGGGTTTTTCCCACCTTGATCTGAGGATTCCCCCGGCAGTTTCCCTGAGCGGTAATGAATTTGCTTGCTTGCTCATTGAGAATTGCCTGAGCTATCCGATCAGCCTGGGCCTGGCTGGCAACCGGGCGGTCGGAGATCTGAACAGCAGCCCTGCCCCAAACCCCGCTGGCCACAGATCCTCCAGCGCGTCGTTCCCCTACTGCGGGGGCACCCTCTCCCCTGGTTGCCCGTCCAATAATCTCCGACTTCTGCGCCGGATTCCACCCCTTCACGGTCACCTCTTCTACCTGTTCAGCTATAGAGAGCCGAGGACGGAATTCGGTAAAATCCACTCCCCACTCTAAGGAGATGGGAGAACCATCTGGACTGGATGGAGGAGATCTGAAGACAAGCCTATCCTCTCTCACGAAGAGCTCAAATCCGATCATTCTACTTCGCTCTCGCAGAAATTCCATATAGGTCTGATTGTTCTGGAAGATGTATTCATGGACTTGACTTGTGCTCTCCACTTCTGTTTGCAGACCTACATCTTGGGCAATTTTCCTTACAATATCGCTATCTGTCATCTGAACATAGGAGCGACGGTGCCTATTTCGGTAGAGGCCATAGGAAAGGTCATAGCCACGGAGGGTGAGATTCTGATGGCCCCCGGTCAGTTCCGGCTCAATGACAGTGACCTTTCCCTTGCAAAGGGGAACCGGTCCATCCTCTCCCTCTGCAGAGATCTCCACCACCTTCCCCTCCTGGAAACGAGTATCATCAGTCCACTGCCCGCCGGGATTCTGTAATATAAGGGAAAACATAGTTGGTAAGTTGAGTCGAAAGTCAACTTCTACCTCAATTATCGCATTCATCACCTCGGCAGGGGCATTCTCCCCTTCAAATTTGAGGTAGAAATGCTCAATATGGCGATCAGTAGGCATTGCTCTATGGTCCTTTGAGATTGTTGTTACATAAGGATATCAGAAGATCAGTAGATCAGTGGGCAGAATATCAGCTTATTGAGATATCAGGTTATCAGATCAACAGCCACCCTCTAACCAGAAAGCGAATGGCCATCCTGATATCCTAATCTTCTAATCTCCTGATCCTCTGATATTCCCGCTCGCTGTGGATGTTATCA
>DAOVCL010000189.1 GCA_030670005.1 Candidatus Zixiibacteriota bacterium
ATGTTACCTACGAATTTATGATTAGATCGGGCTGACAGGATTTAAATGATTTTTATCTGCCCTGTCCATTTTGTCTGAAAATGAAAATTCTTATCCCATCAAGGCAAAAAGGGTAACCTCAGGCATACCTCCCCTTTTCAGATTTCTCTGGCCTCACTTCGATTCCTTTGCCTCGGCAATGATCTTGCCCCCTACCTCCTTAGGGACCTCCTCATAGTGGGAGAAGTCCATGGTGTGCATTCCCCTTCCCTGGGTAAGGGAGCGAAGGGAGGTGGAGTATTTGTATAGCTCAGCCAAGGGGATTTGGCCCTTTATCTTCTTGAATTGACCAGATGGTGTTACCCCCTGTATCTTCCCTCTCCGGCTGGAGAGGTCCCCCATCACATCTCCCAGGAATTCCTCCGGCACGGTAACCTCTATGTTGTAAATTGGTTCCAAAAGGATGGGCTTCGCATCCATAAAAGCCTTCTTCAACGCCAGCGAACCAGCTATCTTAAAGGCCAGATCAGAGGAGTCCACGGAATGGTAGCTGCCATCATAAAGGGTAATCTTGAGATCGACCACGGGATAGCCGGCTAAGATCCCCTCATTCATCGCCTCCTTTATCCCCTTCTCCACTGCCGGGATATACTTGGTAGGAATTACCCCTCCCACAATGGCATTCACAAATTCAAATCCTCCTCCTCTGGGAAGCGGCTCTATCCGCAGCCAGGCGTCCCCATACTGCCCTCTCCCCCCGGTCTGCTTCTTATACTTTCCTTGGGCCTCTGCCCTCCCTAAGATAGTCTCCTTGACCGAGATTTTGGGTCTAACCAAGTCCACATCCACCCCAAACTTCCTCTTTAGCTTTCCTACAATGACCTCTAAATGGAGCTCCCCTAAGCCGGAGATTATCGTCTGCTTTATCTCGCTGTCCACCTGAGTAAAAAATGTGGGGTCCTCATTTCTAAGTTTATTCAGGCCATTGCTGATCCTTTCCTCATCACCCTTTGTCTTAGGCTCTATGGCGATTCTGATCACCGGCTTGGGGAAATCTATCCCTGGAAGGACGATGGGGTGAGACCTCTCACACAGAGTATCGCCGGTGTGGGTATCCTTCAGCTTGACCAGAGCCCCCATATCCCCAGCAGAGACTGTGCCTACCTCGCCTCTCTCCTTACCATTGATCGTGTATATCTGCCCAACCTTCTCACTATGTCTCCGACCGGAATTCAACACCTCATCTCCAGATCTCAGGCTCCCAGAATAAACCCTGAAGAGGGCGAGTTCCCCCACATGGGGCTCAGAGATAATCTTAAAGACAAGAGAGCTCATCGGGGCCTCTAGCTTCACCTCTCTCTTCTCCACCTCCTCACTACCTGGGCGGGTTCCCTCAGGCGAGGGGAGATCTACCGGTGAGGGAAGGTAGTTAGCAATTCCGTCTAAGAGCTGGTGGCTTCCCAAGTTACTTGTCCCCGATCCACAGAAGAGCGGGAAAAGCAACCTTCCCCTTACCCCCTTTCTTAATCCCTCCTTTAGCTCATCTGTCGAGAGTTCCCCCTTGTCCAGATACCTCTCTAAGAGCTCATCATCAGATTCTGCTACCCCCTCCATCAACTTCTCCTTAAACTCACTAACCTTTCCCTCCATATCTCCGGGGATCTTAGCCTCTTCGCCAGAGGGAAGGTGGTAGGCTTTGCCGCCAATTAAATCGATTACACCCTTAAAATCAGAGCCCTGTCCAACGGGAAGCTGGAGGGCAACAACTCCGGAGCCGAAATTCTCCCTCGCCCCATTTAGCACCTTATAGAAATCTGCGTGCTCTTTCTCCATCTGGTTTACGAACAAAAGCCTTGGTATCCCATACTTCTCCGCATAGTCCCAGACCACCTCAGTCCCCACCTCTACCCCGGAAGTAGAGCTGAGGAGAACTACTGCCCCATCTGAGACCCTCAGGGCACCTATAACCTCCCCCACAAAATCAGCATACCCCGGCGTGTCTAAGATGTTAATCCTGTGCGATTTCCAATCCAGGTGTAGCAGGGAGGTAGTTATGGAGACCTGCCTTTCTATCTCATCTTGGCTATAGTCCGACTGGGTAGATCCTTCCTCTATCTTGCCCATCCTGGTTATCCGACCAGCGGAAAAGAGCAGGGCCTCGGCCAGGGAGGTCTTGCCCACCCCACCATGGCCAACCAAACTCAGATTGCGAATCTCTTCAACCTTATATTCCTTCACCCACTCCTCCTTAGTTGATTGTTAACCCTAATCGTTGCGGGTCTTCAGTGATTGAATACTTGAGGTAAAATAACAAACTTATCCCCCTCTGTCAAGCTCAGATTACCCTTTTCCTTAAAGATGCTGGAAAGGGCCAATCTTGGGGAGGTTTAGCTTGACAATAGAATGTTTGATTTTTATATTTTTTGTGAATACAGACTATAGGGGACGATGGTGCAGAAAGTGCTTGATGGTTTGAGGTATTAACTTTAAGCCAACTCAGAGGAGGAATGGTTTCAGGTGGTCGGATCTTGAAGGGAAGAGTGTTTATGGAGGCAGTATTAAAAGAAGCAGAAGAAAGGGAGGCAGAGGCCCTGAGGCTGAAGGATAAAAGGATAGGATTTAAGGAGTGGGGCAGAAGTTGCCCGTCATTTAGGAGTAACTACTTCATGTATCAACCAAGTTATAGCCAAGGAAGAGATAAGTCTTGTCGGGGGAACGATCTTATTTAAATGGAAGAACTAAAGCACTCTCAGCACCACTGTCCCTATTTTCCCTTGCCTTCCGCTTCCCCCAGCAGGGGGTAATAGCCATAGTCAAATCCAAAGCCACCCACAAGACCCTCATCATAGCCTGTAGTGCCCCTGAGTATGGGGTCTTCAGAGAGCAGGTCTTCAAGGAATTCCTAAGAACGATAAGGGGTTTTTGAAAGAGACCCCTCCCTCAATGAAGCCCACCAGCAGAAGCAGCGGTGGGCTAAGTTTTTATACCACAAAGCTGGGAAAATGAGCCAAACATTTTCTTGACAATTGGCATCCGTTTTATTATTATGGAGGTAAGAACCTTAAGAAGGATCTAAACAATGAGCGAAGTCTTTTCCCCCGGTGACAAAGTTATGCACAAGAGGTTGGGAGGGGGCTATATAAAGTCAGTAGCCAAAAGGGAGATTGACGGAGAGGAGATGAACTGCCTGGAGATTGATTTCATTATCAGCAATACACGCGCCTATGTGCCCCTGTCTCAAGCTGGGCTGGAGGGGCTGAGGAGGCCGATAAACCTCGAAGAGATTGGACTGATGAGGGGAACCCTCCTCTCACCGGCTGCA
>DAOVCL010000155.1 GCA_030670005.1 Candidatus Zixiibacteriota bacterium
GAGCTTTCAGCCATCAGGTCACCCTGATGACTGTCGGATATAACTACGTTGCCAAACCGGGAATTGCAACGGTTGGACTCTCACCCACAAGGTCGGCAGATAGCTTCGCTGCACGGGGCCTACCCCCTTCAAACTACCCCCCAACATTTCGGAATTTCTTAGAAATTCCGAAATGTTATTTCAACTTGGCGACCAGATCGATCATCTCTATCGCCGAAAGGGCCGCGTCCCAACCCTTGTTCCCGGCCTTTGCCCCGGCCCTATCCAGGGCCTGCTCTAAGCTATCAGAGGTTATCACCCCAAAGCTAACCGGAATTCCACTTTCCATCCCCACCTGGGCTATTCCCCGGGAGACCTCCTTGGCCACAAAGTCGAAGTGGGGGGTCTCCCCCCTGACTACCGCCCCCAGGCAGATTATGGCATCATACCTGCCGGAGGGGGCCAACCTCTTGGCCAAGAACGGGAGCTCAAAGGCTCCCGGAACCCAGAAGATATCCAACCCCTCCTCCCCTGCTCCGTGCCTGCGGAGACAGTCCAAAGCCCCTTCCAGGAGTCGGGCGCTGATCAACTCATTAAACCTTCCTACCACTAAGGCAAATCTCCTCCCCTCCGCCCTTAACTGTCCCTTAGTCTCCTTAGCCATCTCTCCTCCCTCTCAAGGGGTTTTCAACTCAAACTCCCCAAACGATATAGACAAATTCCTCAGCCTCAGATTAAGATGTATCTACGGGGCTTCACTTCTCTCCCATAGGTGGAAAATTGAGGAGATGCCCCAATTTATCCCTCTTCGTTTTCAGATATTCAATGTTCTCTCGATGGGGGGGCGCCTCTATGGGAATCCTCTCCACCACCTTCAGGCCATATCCCTCCAAGCCGGCGATCTTCTGGGGGTTGTTGGTCATTATCCTCACCGTGGTCAGACCTAAATCAACCAGTATCTGAGCCCCAATCCCATAGTCCCTCAGATCAGGGGGAAACCCTAAGGCCTGGTTGGCCTCCACCGTGTCCTTTCCCTCGTCCTGTAGCACATAGGCCTTGAGTTTGTTGGCCAGGCCAATCCCTCTCCCCTCCTGTCTCATATAGAGAAATACCCCTTTCCCCTCGCTCTCTATCCTCCCCAGGGCATAGGCCAACTGGTCGCCGCAATCGCACCTCAGGGAACCGAAGATGTCCCCGGTCAGACACTGGGAATGGACCCTAACCAGGACATCCTTCTGGCCGGCCACCTCCCCCTTCACCAGGGCGATATGATGGTTACCGGTGATCAAGCTCTCATAGAGGTGAAGTTTGAAGTCACCGAATTTGCTGGGTAGGCTGGTGGTTACCACCTTGACCACCATCTTCTCCGTCCTGCGGCGATAGCTGATCAGATCCTTAATGGTGATAAGCTTCAGGTTATGTTCTGTGGCTAACTCCCTAAGCCTGGGAAGCTTGGCCATCGATCCATCATCATCCATTATCTCACAGAGAACCCCTGCCGGGTAGAGGCCAGCCAATCTGGCCAGATCCACCACTGCCTCGGTATGACCAGCCCTCCTCAATACCCCGCCCTCCATAGCCTTCAAGGGAAAGATATGGCCCGGGCGGGCCAGGTCACTGGGTCTGGTGCAGGGATCGATCAGGACCTTAATAGTCTCTGCCCGGTCATAGGCGGAGCTCCCGGTGGTGGTGTTCTTAATGGCATCCACGGATACGGTAAATGGAGTCCCCCATTTGGCCGTGTTTTCGGCAACCATAGGAGAGAGCTTCAGCTCCTCCAACCTCTCCCCGGTCATTGGCGCACAGATAAGGCCCCTCCCATATTTGGCCATAAAGTTAATGGTCTCTGGGGTAACCTTTTGGGCGGCCATAATAAAATCGCCCTCATTCTCCCTGTCCTCATCATCCACCACGATAATTAGCCGCCCCCTCTTTACATCCTCAATGGCCTCTGAGACCTCATTAAAGGGTTTCCCCATAATTCCTCTGGATAATTTTAGGGTAACAGTTCAGAACTTGGCTCCCTTCGGTCGCCAACTTTTCCATAGGGTCTCTCAACCCTTCCCGATCTAAATCGGGACTCGGATTGCTCCGCTGTCACCCTTGAATCCCGACCTAAGTCGGGACTTCAAACATCCCCGACATTTCGTAATTTCTTAGAATTTCCGAAATGTCAGTTATCAGCAGTCAGGCATTCGTCGGTAGTCAGTTGTCACGAATTTACCCCCACCCCTGGAAACTTATCCCTGAGAACTGTAAAGACTTCCGCAAACCATTAAGCATTCACCTGATTTACGCTGTTTTATCTTAATTCTTAATTCTTAATCCTGATCCCTTTCCCTGTCCCCTGACCCCCGTGAACTGTCAAATTTTGGGCCTGGTGAGGTACTTGGCCAAAAGGTCAAATTCCACATTCACCCTATCCCCTACCCTCTTCTCGCCCAAATTGGTGGCTTTCAGGGTATAGGGGATGAGGGAGAAGGAGAACCGATTTCCCTCAATCCTCCCCACTGTAAGGCTGACCCCATTTATGGCCATAGATCCCTTCTCCACCAGAAGAGGAGTGAATCTGGCAGCCACTTCCATAGTAAAAGAGCTATCTCTCCTCTCCCTTATCCTACCCACCGTGTCAATATGCCCGCTGAGAAGCCATCCTCCTAACCGAGATGAAAGGGAGAGGGGTCTCTCCAGGTTCAGCTTCTCCCCTATCCTCAGTCCACCCAGAGAGGTCTCTTGAAGGGTGTCTTTCACCGCCTGAACTGAGAAGGAAGACCCATCCACCTCGGTTACCGTTAAACAGGCCCCGTCGATGGCCATACTATCCCCCACCTTTAGCCCCTCCAAGACCCTCTTCGCCCCTATTCTCAATTGGCTCCCTCGGGCAAAGGGGGAGATCCCCTTTAAAATCCCTAACTCCTCAACTATCCCCGTGAACATAGGCGGTAATCAGAAAATCTTCGCCCATCCTTTGGACCTTCATATTATAAAACCTATAAGCAGAGGAAAGTTCCCTCACCCCCAGATCCCCGAATCCCCCTATCCCCTCTCCCATAACCTTTGGAGAGAGGAAGACCAAAAGCTTGTCTGCTATATCGGCTTTGAGGGCAGAGGTAAATACCCCCCTCCCTCCCTCTATCATCAAGGAGGTCGTCCCCTTGGCTCCAACGACCCTCATTGCCTCCCTTAAGTCTATCCTTCCATCCCCACCTGAGGGGACCTCCCAAACCTCCGTCCCCCTTCTCTCCATCTCTTCTCTCCAGGACGGGGGGGCCTGCGAGGTAGTCATTATGACGGCCTTACCATCAGAGGAGATAACCTTGGCCTGGGGAGGGGTTCTTCCCCTGCTGTCCAGCACGATCCTCAAGGGGTTTATCCCCCTTATATGTCTCACGGTCAGTTGGGGGTCATCCTGCAAGACAGTCCCCACCCCCACCATCACCGCATCCACCCCACAGCGCAGCCAGTGCACCCTTCGCCGGGATTTAAGGGAGGTGATATACCTTGATCTCCCCTCTGAGGTGGCAATCTTACCATCCAGAGTCTGGGCCAGCTTGAGAATAACAAAGGGGAGCCTGGTGCGCGTCCACTTGAGATAAAACTCATTTAACCTGGCTGCCTCATCGGCCAGAAGTCCCGCCTTCACTTCGATGCCCCGGGAGGAGAGCTCCCGGAGTCCCTTGCCATTGACCTGGGGGTTGGGATCCTTAATAGAGGTTATGACCTTTGATATTCCCGCCCTGATGATGGCCTGGGTGCAAGGAGGGGTCCTCCCCCAATGACAACAGGGCTCTAAGTTCACATAGAGGGTGGCACCCTGCGCCCTTTCCCCCGCCTCCCTGAGGGCAACGACCTCAGCGTGGGGCTCACCAACCGCCCGGTGAAACCCTTTGCCCACCACTTCTCCATCCTTCACTATCACTGCACCCACCAGGGGGTTGGGGCTGGTTCTCCCCCATCCTCTTTTGGCCAGTTTGAGGGCCAGCCTCATATATTTTGAATCGTAACAATTTACCACAGAATCTCACGGGAAAAAGCAATTAAGAATTGAGAATTAAAAATGAAGTTTATGTGGGTTATTCCCTGTTCCTGATCCCTGTAAACTGATTACTGACCTCTGTTTTTCTGTGCTCGTCCGTGGTTATCAGTGGTGGACCATTACCTTGAATCCAAGCTTCTCGAAAATAAATTCGCTCTAAATATAAACTCACTCTCTCTAAAGTCAAGCCTTTTTAGAGCTATTTGCGGTGTAGGTTTTTTGAGGCGGGGAAACTCTTAGTCCGAATTATTTAATTGGCATAACCTTTTCAGTTTATGTAGGGACAGACCTTCAGGTCTGTCCCTACAATAAGAAACCCTCGGCAATTTAAGATGTTATGCGAATTTATGAATAATTCGGATTAGCTGAATTGGCGTGGGGTGAAATCTCTGTCCTCTCCGAAAGTGGGTGCCGTAAGTGCACGAAATCAGATAGTCGGGTTGGGGTAAAATTATTTTGACCATAGTCTCTTGCCCTTATTCCATGCGGACTTCACAACAGCGCAAATGGCTC
>DAOVCL010000196.1 GCA_030670005.1 Candidatus Zixiibacteriota bacterium
TTGAGTCCCTGACCCCAATTTATCGTTCGAAAGGAGCAAGAGATGGGTCTCTTTATAGCCGATTTCCATATACATTCCCGATTTAGCCGGGCCACCAGCTCCGAGATGAGGATAGGGAATCTAAGCCAGCAGGCCAAAAGGAAGGGCATCAGCCTTCTGGGAACAGGGGATTTCACCCACCCTGGATGGTTGGCAGAGCTTAAAGGGAATCTTACCCCGCGGGGTGACGGTCTCTTTGAACACAAGGGGATTCTCTTTATCCTCACCGTGGAGGTGAGCAACGACTTCTACCGAGGTGGAAAATCTAAGAGAATACACAACCTCATCTTTGCCCCCAGTTTTGAGGCCGTCGAGAGGATAAACCGAGTCCTCTCCAAATTTGGCAGTTTGGAGAAGGATGGCCGTCCAAGCCTTCGCCTTCCGGCAGAGGATATAGTGGAGTTAGTTCTGGAGGTCTCCCCTCAATCTCTAATCGTCCCTGCTCATGTCTGGACGCCCTGGTTCTCCCTCTTCGGAGCCAACTCTGGATTTGACTCAGTGGAAGAGTGCTTTGGCGAACAGGCCCCTAATATCTATGCCTTGGAGACAGGGCTCTCCTCTGATCCCCCGATGAACCGGAGACTAAAGAGCTTAGACAGATATACCCTTATCTCCAACTCAGATGCCCATTCTCCCACCCGCATAGGCAGGGAGGCCAATGTTTTCTCCCAACCGCTTGACTATTTAGGGGTGATTAAGACTATAAAGGAGAATGACTCAGAAAGGCTCCTTTATACCATCGAGTTCTTCCCTCAGGAGGGGAAATATCATTATGATGGCCACCGTAAATGTGGCACACGTCTCTCCCCCAAGGAGGCCATGGCCAACTATAACCTCTGTCCCATCTGCCAGAGGAGATTGACCATAGGGGTAATGCACAGGATAGAGGAGCTGGCTGACCGACCAGATGGCTTTCGCCCATCTGGGGCCATCCCCTGTAAGCACCTGGTGCCCTTGGTGGAAGTGATATCTCAGGTTTTGGGGAAGGGGAGGGATACCGTTACCGTGCGTTCCCTTTATGAGAGGATGACCGATTCCATTGGACCGGAGTTCGAGATCCTCTTAGAGAAAGAAAAAGGGGAGATAGCCCAGGTTGCTCCTCCCCAGGTGGCAGAAGCGATAATAAAGGTAAGACAAGGCGAGGTGGAGATAACCCCGGGGTATGATGGAGTCTATGGCCAGGTGAGGATAAGGGCGGAGGAGAAATCTCCTTCCCAGATGGAGCTCTTTTAGCAGATGCCTAACCTGAGGCTAATCACCCTGGGAACCGGAGGGATGATCCCCTCTTTGGATAGGAGTTTGCCCTCTACCGCCATGAAGAGGGGTGGGGAGGTGATCCTTTTTGACTGTGGGGAGGGAACACAGGTTCAGGTTATGAAAGCGGGGATCGGCTTCGGGGGAATAGAGAAGATATTTATCTCCCATCTCCACGGAGATCACATAACTGGCCTCCCTGGCTTCTTGATGACCTTAAGCCAGACCAACCGTCAGAAGTCCCTTTACATCTTCGGCCCACCTGGAATAAAAGGGTTCTGGAAGGCCCTCGGCCGGACATTGGGCTTCAAAACGGGTTATGAGGTGGTTATTCAGGAGATAGAGGGAGATTTCCAAACAGAAGGGAACGGTTATCAGATTAGGGCCACCCCTGTGGATCACACCATCTTCTGCTTAGCCTATGCCCTGATAGAGGATGACAGGCCGGGGAAGTTCGATAAGGGTAAGGCAGAAAACCTGGAGGTCCCCGAGGGCCCTCTCTTTGGGAGGCTACAGAGGGGAGAGGAGATTGCCCTCCCCGGTGGCTTAGTGGTTAAGCCATCGGATGTTCTTGGCCCTCTTAGAAGGGGAAGAAAGGTGGTCTATGCGGTGGATACAAGGCCCTGTGAGGAGGTGGTTGGTCTTGCCCAGGGGGCAGATGTTCTGGTCCATGAAGGTGTCTTTGGAGAGGAGTTAAAAAAGGAGGCCAATCTGAGAGGTCACTCCACCGTAGCCCAGGCGGCAGAGGTGGCCAGAAGGGCTGGGGTGGGAAGGCTTATCTTGACCCACATCAGCCCCAGATACAAGGATGTGAGGGGATTGCTGGCCGAGGCCAGGGCGGTCTTTCCTCGGACAAATATAGCCCGGGATCTGATGGAATGGGAAATCCCGGTGCACAAATAGGCCATCTGACCTTGCGGTCTAACGAGCTATCTGCAAACTCAAAATCTGAGGTGGCAGGACCACTCTCCGGCCACAAGAATGTTAAACCTCCCGCAGATTTCGAATCTGCGGGAGGTTGCTTTATAATCATCCGAGAATTCTTGTTTAAAATCCCCTTCTCTAGCCCCCGGTAGCCGCAGGCTTTAGTCTGCGTATTTTCGCAACCTAAAGGTTGCGACCTGGGGAGGGAGAATAACAAGGGATTTTGCGGTTCTCTATTCCCGATCACGATCCAAGGGGGGGGTCTCTCGTCTCTATCTGATCAGGATCATCCTCCGAGCCTGCACAAAATCCCCTGCCTGAAGCCTGTAAAGGTAGATGCCGCTGGAGAAGGCACTCGCATCCCACTTGGTTGTTTTGTATCCGGCTTTTTGCTTTCCGTCTAATAGAGTTGCCACCTTCCGGCCGAGGATGTTGTAAATTTCTAACCGCACATGACTGTCTTTGGGCAAGGTATATTTGATCTCGGTAACCGGGTTAAAGGGATTGGGATAATTTTGACTTAAACTGAACACCCGTGGTGTTGTGGGATTATCTTCAGTAATACCTTGAGAACCCGGCCAACCCGAAACTCTGGCCATCATCCACCAGAACCCCTTCCCTTTCAAATAGCAGTTGAAACAGTGGGAGTGAGCACAACCACAGGAAGGACAGGAATGCGTGGAACACCAGGTGTAGCACCAACTGCAACCGTCAGATTCGTCCGGATAGTAGTTGCCATCTGGATCCCAGCTCTCGATGTCCGCAAAATCGAAGAGAACCTTGCCGTTAGCAGCGCAGTAATCCCGAATCTGATTGTTACGAGCATAGAGATTACCGGAGGGACCGGTACCGTTCAGATGTCCAGTCATATAGATAAAGGTGACCTCAGGATAATCCTGCTCCAGCCCATTCATCGCATTCAAATAGATATTGATGCCCTC
>DAOVCL010000195.1 GCA_030670005.1 Candidatus Zixiibacteriota bacterium
AGCTAAGAGCATCCACAAGCTCAGACTAAATTTCCATTTTCCAATTTCTATTTTCTATCCCTCGGGGCTTCTGTTCTACCGGCGAGAAGACCAGTGTAATTCAATGAGATTCCGTGGTGAACTGTTACTAAGAGGCAGGCGATGGCGGGGTAGAGCGTGACCCGATAGTCTCCTTATAGTGCCAGGGGAGAGCTATTGAAGGAGAGAGTGCCCTCGGATGAGCCTGGTCACCGCAGAATTCCGGTTTGCCTTCGTATTGTCTCAACAACCTGGCGGGTCTTATTGGGGGTGGGAGGCCCGCCAGGACTCCTATCACCTTTATAACGAGGTGGCAGAACCCTGTTCTGCCACCAGGATAGCGTCAGAACAGGGGTTCTGACGCCTCTGCTCGAGACCTCAAATCTTCCACCATAGGAGAAGCGTCAGGTTATGGAGCCTAACCACAAAAAACCGAGGCCAAAATTGGGCCTGGAGCTTGACCATCAAGAGAAGCCCCCCAACAAGAAGAAGGGGATTTGGAAAAAGCTCAAGGAGTTTATCATCAACGGGTTGGAGAAGAGAGCCTCAGGGGAGGGGAGGGATTGGGGGGATTGGTAACGGTTTTGGAAAAAGCCAAAAAAGGAAGGAGGTGATGTCAAATCCTGCAAAATAACTTCTCTAACCTCAAAGAATGAAAGGGGGTGGTAAAGTTAGAAAGCCAACCGTGCAGTTGAGTTTTTTGGGGGTCATCATTAACCAGTAGGAGGCAAGAAAAATGAAAAGGAGACTGAAATCTCTGGCTTTGATAGTCATCCTTTTGGTGGGTGCTATCTCAGCAATGGGTATAGGCCAGCTAAAGGCCGCTGTGATCTCACAGGAGTTGCTTGACTATATGGCTCAGGCTGATTCCTCGGAGCTTATTCCCATAGTTGTTGTTATGGGTGAGCAGATGGAGCTGGGTGATTTGCAGCAGATAATTGCTGGTCTATCCAAGAATGAGGCCAGAGAGACAGCTATGGCCGAGCTTAAGAGCTTAACCAACAGCACCCAGGGTGAGCTTATAGCCTATCTGGAGGAGAAGGTATCCCAGGGGAAGGCATCCGATATTCTTCCTCTCTGGATAGTGAATGTGGTGGGAACCAGGGCCGTAATTTCGGTGATAAACGAGATAGCCACAAGATCTGAGGTTAGCGAAATTGCCCTGGATGAGCCCAGGAATCCCTTTTTCTTCGAAGAAGGGCCGCAGGACGGTGTCTACATTGAAATACCCTGGGGGGTGAGGAAGATAAAGGCACCAGAGGTCTGGCAGGCCTATCCTCAGCTTGCAGATGTATCGGTTGTAGTTGGGGTGATAGATACAGGCGTGGACTATAACCACACAGATCTCCATCATCAGATGTGGATAAATGTGGCCGAGGATATAAACAATAACCGGACCTTTGAGCCCTGGTCAGAGACAGAAGGCGGAGACTACAATGGGATAGACGATGATGGTAATGGATACATTGATGATGTCATTGGCTGGAACTGGAGGGATAACAACCCAGACCCTATGGATGACCATGGTCATGGAACCCATGTCTCCGGCACCATTGCCGGAGATGGAACCGCTTATACCCAGACAGGCGTTGCCCCTGGTGCGGATGTAATGGCCCATAAGGTGGGTATGTATGCAACTGAAGAGAATGAGCAGAGGATATGGAAGGCAATGGAATACTGCGTAGAAAATGGTGCTGACATCATAAGTATGAGCCTGGGCTGGCATCATGCATGGGACCCACGAAGAGGTCTCTGGAGGATGGCCTGTGATGCCACCACTGCGATGGGGGTAGTGATGGTTGTCTGTGCCGGGAATGAGGGTAATGGTTATAATCCACCTGACAATGTCCGCACTCCTGGCGATGTGCCCTGTGCGGTGACTATCGGGGCTACCGATTCCACCGATGACATTTGGTATAAGAGCAGCAGGGGGCCTGTCTCCTGGGAGTACATAGATCCATATTATGACTATCCCTATCCTCCCGGCCTTCCCAAGCCTGATGTGAGCGGCCCAGGGGTAGATGTCCTCTCCTGCAAGCTTGGTGGGGGCTACTGCTATAAGAGTGGCACATCAATGGCCACCCCCCATACCTCGGGGATAGCAGCTATGATGCTGGAGGCAGATACAACCCTATGGCCAGAGGAGATCAAGTGGCTGCTGGAGAACACATCAATTGACTTTGGGGTTACGGGAAAGGATAGTGCCTATGGCTCAGGGAGGATAGATGCTCTGAAGGCAGTTGAGGCCACCATTCTACCCTATTATGATGATTGTGGCAACCCCTCCCAGGAGGCTCACCTTCTGCAAGGGATTGACGACGAGGCCAGTGCCCCAGCGTATTCGGTGAGCAAGCACCCTCAGGAGGTCAAATACAGGTATACCGGTCTGGGAGATGAGCAGTGGTGGGTAGAACTGACCTATTATGGGGTGCTTGAAGATTCTGCGATTCCCAGTGGGGATATCTATAGCATCCAAACCCTGGATGCCTATGACCGTCATGGACACGCTCATTCGGTTCATGGTGAGATCCCTGTGATTGTTGGAGAAGTAGACAGGTATACCTTCCGCCTGCCCCTTGCTGCCTATTCTACTGCCCATCCCTACCACAAAGATGGTCGCATCTGTTTGAGCTTCAAGAAGGTCTCTGGAGTCAATGCTGTGGTCTCTGAGATAACCGTCTATGACAGCATCGGGACGGGTGTGCCCGGTGAGCCTATAGCTGGTTCTCTTCCTGAGAGCTACAGCCTCTCCCAGAACTATCCTAATCCCTTTAATGCAGCGACCGTTATTCGTTACTCCATTCCGGATAGAGATAGAGAGGCGAGACCGCACCGCACCACCCTCCGGGTCTACAACATCTTAGGACAAGAGGTGAGGACTCTGGTAGATAAAAGGCAGGTTCCTGGTTGCTATTCCGTAAGCTGGGACGGAAGGGATAGCAAAGGGGAAAAGGTCAGCTCTGGCATCTACATCTACAGGTTGGATGCTCGAGGCTATAGCTCAAGCAAGAAGATGGTCTTGCTGAAGTAGCCGAGGCTGGAACACGAATCATACGAATAAACGAATCTACACGAATGGGAGACTCGTGTGTCGTAGATCGTTGCTCGTAGATCGGGGAACGAAACCCGAATACCGAATACCGAGAACCGATAGCAAAAAGCTGAGTGCTGAAAGCTGTTCCCTGACAACT
>DAOVCL010000078.1 GCA_030670005.1 Candidatus Zixiibacteriota bacterium
ATATCCGAGGCATAAAAAACACCAAGCAGTATCCCTTTGAACTCATCCTCATCATAAATAGGGGCCAGGACAAAGAGCCCCCATTGATCCTCAAGCAACCAGATAAGCTCGGTTACCACTGATTTCCTGGTTAGCTTGGCATCTAATAAGAAGTCATACAAGCTCTTACCGCTATTGCTTCTCCTGCTTCTTCTGCAATCGAATCCTGTTGGGGTATCTTTTGCTGGATAACCCACTCCCACAATCCCATCAGGGCTGACCCACTCGATGGCCAGGAATCCGCCCATTGTGGTATAAAGGAGCTGGAAATATCTGACTAACTCCCCGGGGGATTCAGTTGAGTGGGACCGGGCTATGACCATCAGGGCATCCCTTCTCTTGTTGATGAATTCTTCAATTCCGCTTGCTGCCTGTTTGGCCAACATAAGCTGTTGTTCATTGAACTGTTGAGTTACTGTTTCTCTTATCGCCCGGCCGGATTTATCTCCCCAAAAAACGACAAAAGTCAATAGCATAATGGAAGTAAGGGCAATGAAGTAAAATGCTTTTTTTGCCCTCCCCTTCTGGATTAAGAATTCCTTACTAACGAAGTTTTTACTCCCTCTTTGGCTTATCTCCCTGATCAGAAACCAGATCACAAAAGCGAATAACAAAACACAGATCGTGGTAGCAGAGATGCAAATTGCCCCCAAGAGATAAAGTCTTCCAGAAGGTATGGTAAGAAAAGAGGTGAGCATCCTGAGAAACGGATGAACAAAGATAACCGCGGCCGCACCTATGGTAGCTTTATAGGCCAGATTCGCCCTTGTCTGGAAGTGCTTCTTAGCCATCAGACCCAATGTCACATAGAGCCAGGCCAGGCATAAGACGGATGTATTATAGACCCCAAGTTCGTAGAACTTAGTAAGGGAAATTTTGTCCAGGGAGAACAAGCATCCGGGAATTATCCAGATAAAGAGCAAACCTCCCAGAAAGATGGGGATGAGTTTTTTAATTTTAATTTCTTGCACTTTTAGCAGATTCTTAGAACCGGCCACTGCCAAGAGCATAGCCAGAAGCTGGAGGCTCTCCCCCAGTAACACTTTGCCTAAGGGTAGGCTGCCGCTGACCAGGAGATGGTAAGTCTTCAGTAAATTCCAGACAAAGACCAGAAGAGTGGCCAGGAAGAACTGGACTACACCCGTTGGTCTCCTCGAATGCTTGGCCAGAGAATACCCCAACCAGGAGAGAAACAAAAGTGGTAAAACCCAAAATACGATGTCTGAAATGGAGCAAAACCAATCCAAGTTCATCATCTACCTGCCTCCTCTGTCAACTCCTTTATCCTCTTCTTCAGCTCCACCATCTTCAGCTCCCTGTCCACAGCCAATCGGTTGAACCTCTCCATATCCTCTACCTTGGTCTCAAGTTCCTCATAAAGCCTTGCGTTCTCGATAGCTTTGGCAGACTGTGAAGCAAAGTTGGAGAGCAAATCAAGCTCCTCCTGGCCGAACTCCCTGGGGGTTTGGCTGTTTATCCTGAGCAATCCGATGACCTTATCCTTACTCATTATGGGCAGGACAACTAAAGCCCTTATCCCCTCCTTCCTGGTTTCCGGGAACCTCCCCTCTTGGGCCGTGTCCGGGATGACCAGAGGTTGAGGGTTCTGCAAGATCCAATCGGCTATTCCTCCAGGGGCAGGATTGAACCTGGGAGTCTTCTGAGGACATTCACCAGCAAAGAGGGTGAAGATCAGATCGGTCTTGCCTTCATCCAAAATCTGAATGCAAGAGGAGTCGGCTGCGGAGAGCTCCTTTGCTCCCTCTACAATTGCCCTCAAGACCTCATCCAATTTGATGGAAGAACTTATCTTTTTGTTAACCCCGTTTAAGAGGGATAGCTTCTGGGCCCTCCTCTTCAGCTCCTTCTCCAGCTTTGACCTCTGAGTACAGTCTTCCACTATACCAACAGACCCTTGAGGTTTTCCGTCCCTACCCCTGAGGGGAGCTATCTTCAGGCTAACAATTGCATTCTTCCCCCAGTAGGAGGTATATGATAGCTTCTCTAACTCCACTTTCTCCCCTTTGAGTAGGGCCCTTTTAAATGGCTTTTGTAGTCCCGCCTCCTTGATGGGCTTCAGCTCCAAAACATTGAACTGCTTCGTCCTCTCCTCGCCGGGACTCCCCAATATCTCCAAGAGGGCCGGGTTGGCACTCATCACTCTCCCCTTCCCATCGGTGGTAAAAATGCCAATGGGTGCATCTTTAACTATCTTCTCATTGAACTCCTTGAGCTGCCTGAACTCCTCCGTCCTCTCTCTAACCTTCTGATCCAATCGTCTGTTCCACTCTTTGATCTTCTCCCTGGATTTCGTCAGATCCTCATGCAACCCTGCGTTCTCTATGGCAATGGCCGCCTGATTGGCAAAGAGGCACAAGAAGCCTAAGTCATCCTGGGTGAATTGGCCGCTTATCGATCGGTTCTCCGCATAGACAAGGCCGATGAGCTTTCCCCTGGAAATCAAGGGGACACACATAATTGATTTTAGCTTCAGATCCAGGACGCTCGACCTGCGGGCAAACCTCTCATCCTGGGAGGCATCCTCAATCAAGAGTGGAGACCTCTTCCTGACAACCTCCTCGATTATGGAGTGGCTCACCTCGCATTGGGCATCCTCCATCTCCCCTTTGCCCATATTCCTGGCTACCTTGAAATCCAACCTCCCCTCTTGGTCAACCAAAATCAGAAAACCCCCTTCCGCCTTACTTATCTCTATCACCTGATCCATAACCAGCCCCAAGAGGGCCTCAAGCTGGAGGGTGGAGCTCATAACCGTGCTGATCTCCAACAACTTCCTCAACTTTTCTGCATCTTTACCCCCAGCTTTCCCCCTAAAACCCACCAGCCCCTCCTCCACTTCTCTCATCTCTTTTTCCACCTCTATAAAGATATCTTCCATCTCATCCCTTTGGGTAAACTACACCTTCTATCCATAGTTTTCACCCCCAGTTTGGATTGGCAGACTGATAACAAATCTTGTCCCTTCCCCCTCTCTACTATCCACCTTTATCTTCCCCTGATGGTTCTTCACGATCCCATAGCTCACCGATAGACCCAGTCCTGTCCCCTCCCCAGGCTTCCTGGTGGTAAAGAAGGGGTCAAATATCTTATTTAGGTTCTCCTGGGGAATGCCACATCCGGTATCGGAGAACTCGATCTTCACCACTGAGTTTTTGGGGTCATAATCTGATTTTACCAGAAGCTTCCCCCCCTGCGGCATAGCCTTCCCGGCATTGATAATCAGGTTGGTGAAGACCTGTTCAAGCTGGTTAGGATTTCCTATCAGTTCGGGAATTTCGGGATTAAGATCTCTGGTAACCTCAACCCTACCAAGCTCCAGTTGGTGTTCTGTAAAGGCAAAGGAACCCTCCAACACCCTGTTTATATCCAAGCTCTCAAACCCGGAGGAGTTCGCCCGGGAGAAACGGAGAAGGTTCTCCACAATGGCCTTGCACCTCTGGGAACCGCCTTGGATATAGTCTAAGTATTTGCGGAAGCTTTCTAAATCTTCCTGGGTTATCTCTGTTGCCTTATTGAGTTTCTCCATCGCATACTGAGCATAGCCCAGGATTCCTCCAATGGGGTTGTTCAACTCGTGGGCCACCCCCGCGGCCAACTCACCCACAGCGGCCAGCTTCCCAGCCTGAACGAGTTGCTGTTGGGTAAGTTTCAGCTTCTCATAGGCCCGGTTTATCTCATCAAAAAGCTGGGCGTCCTCAATCACACCGGCAGCCTGCGAGGCAAATATTTCACAAAGCTCCAGTTCCTCCTGGGTGAATTTCCTTCCCTTCCCAAACCTGGCTAAGGTGAATGCGCCAAACATCTTCCCCTTGGAGAGGAGAGGAACCGAGAGGAGGGATTGTGCCACCTGAGACTTGACGGGAAGGCGATCCTTCGAGGTTAAATGGACATCATTTAATATCTTAGCATTCCCCCCCTTAACCACAGATCCGGCCAAACCAACCCCCGTTTTCAGAGGATGTTCAATTATTTCCTGAGTATAGCTGCCTATTACCGCCTTTGGTTTCAATATCTTCTCATTATCCAAAACATATAGAACGGAGAGATCGCCGCCCAAAAGTCCCTTCACATCAGAGGCAATTTCTGAGAGAATCTCATCAAAGGAAAGGGTAAGAGATAGGCTTCTGCTGACCTCCAGCAGGGTGGAGAGCTGATTTACCTTCACCTCATATCTGTCGAAGAGCCTGGCATTCTCTATGGCCACCGAGGCCAATTTGGCAAAGAGCTCTACCGGAACCAACTTCTCCTCCGTAGGCATCTGGCCATCATCTGGGTCATCAACCGAGATAAAACCGATGAGTTTTCCATACGCACCCTTCAGGGGAATAACGAGGAGATCCTCTGGATGCCAACCGCACAATTCGCCTTGCGGAAGCTGACTGGGTATCCCCTTTTTCCCAAAGGGCCTCTGATTATGGGGAATGTAGTATGAATTGCCCAGCTTGAACCGGTCGCCAAAGAGCATCTTCCTCTCCTCCGGAGTCATCTTCCTCTTCTTTGCCGCATTCATCTCTCTCTTGGTAATCCCAGCATAGGAGACCAGTTGGGAGTTATATTCCTCATCCATAAAGGAGATCAACACCCTCTTGAAACCGGCAAACCTCTTTACCGCGGAGGCAATCTGGTCTAAAACCTTCTTCAGTTCCCTCTCCCCCAGGATGCTTCCGGCGATGTCAGTCAGTTCCCTAATCTGCCTGTATCCCCGCCTTATCTGCTCCTGAGCTCTCTTCTCCTCGGTAATGTCCCTCACCCACCCCTGCACAGCCGGCTTCCCCTCATACTCTATGCGGGTGGCCAGGATCTCTACATCCCTCAACTCCCCATCTTTCCTTACCAATTTAAAATCATAGTGACCCTCCACCTCCTCTCCCCTCTCCCTCCTTATCTCCCTCTCTTTCACCAATTCCCTGTCCTGAGGGGTAACCACCTCCCAGAAATTCTTCCCTTGCAGCTCCTCTCGGGTATAGCCTGAAATCCTCTCTATCTCCGGATTTACGAACTTGAACCTTTCATCCTGAAATATGTAGATGCCAGCCAGGGCCTTCTCCACCAGGGTCCTGTACTTCTCCTCTGAGGCACTGATCTCCTTGGTCTTCTCCTCAACCTTCCTCTCCAGTTCCCGATTCCACCTCTCTATCTCCTCCTGAGAGCGGTTCAGGTCCTCATAAAGTCTGGCATTCTCTATGGCAATACCTGCCTGGCTGGCAAAGAGGATGAGGAGGTCGAGATCATCCTGGTCAAACTGGCCGACCACGGAACGGTTGTCCACATATACCACACCAGTAAGCCTACCCTTGGCCTGGAGGGGAACACACATAATGGAGCGGAGCTCCAAGTCCCTCACGCTCACCTGCTGGGCAAACCTGCCGTCTTCAGATGCGTTCTCTATAAGCATTGGCTGGCTGGTCTTGATCACTTCGCCAGTTATGGAATGGCTGATCTCGAATTCGGCGCTGGTTATCTCCTCCCGGCTCAGATTACGCGCCACCTTAAAGTCCAGGCTGCCTTCCTTTCCCACCAGGATGACAAAACCCCTCTCCGCCCTGGTGATCTCAATCACCTTGTCCATCACATAGTTCAAGAGCTGGTCAAGCTCCAGGGTGGAGTTCATCGCCCGGGAGATGTCCAGCATCTTCTTTAAGTTCACCACCCCCTCACCAAATGGCTCACCCTGAAATGGGCCCAGTCTGGCCTCCAGCTCCTTTATCTGTCCATCCACCTCCCGGAAAAACCCCTCTATAGTCTTTCTCTCTCCCACAATCAGCCTCCTCTAAATTATATTCGGCTATGGAGTGATTTCCTTTAACTTTTTTATTGCCTCGAAGACCTCTTTTCTCCCTTTATCCTCCAGATAGCTCCATTTAAGCCTTTCCCCCTTTATCTGGGAACAGGAGGACTTGAATATGGATACACATTCCGCATAGTGCCTCAGCGCCCTCTGCAGGAACTTCCCCTCCTGATAAAGCTTGCCTATCTGATAGTTGCCCTTCCATTGGAGTTCTGGGATCTCCATTCCTCGGGCGAGATTGACCCCCTTCTCTAAAAACTTCAGCGCCCTCGATCTATTTCCCCAACTGCGGAGCCCCTCCACTTCCCCCCTAAGAAGATGGGCTCTGGCCAGAAGTTCCTTCTCTCCATGCCTCTCGGCTGTGGAGAGCGCCTCCTCGCAGTAACCCAGCCCCTCCTCATATTTCCCCTGTTCCAGAGAGATGTAACCCAGCTCCACAAATGTGTTCCCTCTGATCCTCTCATCTCCCAATTTCGTGGAAAACTCCAGAGCCTTCCTCAGGTTGTCCTCCGCCTGCTGGGGCTTCCCCTTGGCCAACTCCACTCTCCCTAGGAGATTGTATGCCTCTGCCAGGAGCAGCTTCTCCCCAGTTCTCTCCACCAGGGAGATGACTTTCTCTATAACCTTCCTCGCCTCCTCCACTCTGCCCAAGGTAAGGCAGGCTTCGGCAAAGTTGGTCAGAGTCACCGCCTCCAACTGAGAGTTCCCAATCAGCCTGCTCATCTTCAGGCCCTTGCTGTAGAGGCTCAGGGCCTGAGAGTACTTCCCCCTGGCAAAGTAGGTTATCCCTAAGTTGGTGTAACACATTGCGTCACCGAACCTATTCCCTATCTGGCGGAAGATCTCCTGGCTGGACTGGAAAAGGTCGGCTGCCTCCCGGTAATTCCCCTTATCTATGTGGATGCCAGCGATATTGTTCATACAGGATGCCTGGCCATTGGTATCCCCCACCCTCTGGTTAATCTCCAAGGATTTCTGAAAGTAGCTTAATGCCTTAGAGGGCTGACCCCCTACCTGGTAGATATTACCCAGGTTGATGTAGGAACCGGAGACACCCATAATGTTTCCGATCCTCTCGGACATCTCCATACTGCGGGTATGGTAATCTACGGCTTTGCTGTGCTCCCCTTGCACGAAATGGATATTTCCCAGGTTGTTCAGCGAGGAGGAAATAGCCCTCTGATTTCCGAGCTTCTCCCTTATCCGCAGGCTCCTCTGGTAGAACTCCTCCGCCTTCTTGGGCTCCCCTCGGTAGAAGTAGGCATTTCCCAATACATTGTAAAGAAGCCCGCCCTCCCGACAGGTCCTCCCTCGACCCAAAACCTTTAAACCCTCCTCGCAGAGCTTCTCGCAGGAGTCAAAATTACCTTTCCTCAGCTCCACCATGGCCATGTTGGCCAGAAGCTCAGCGGGAAGCCTCCCCTTTGCCCCTTTACCAAGAAGTTCCATCCCCTGCTTAAGCGTCTGTAGGGATCTGTCATACTCTGCCCTCTTCTCCCAAACAGTGGCAAACTTGGTGTAGATCGCCGCCCTCTGACCCTTGTCCAGGGCCGAACCATAATCCCTTAGGGCCCGTTCATAGACGGCGATGGCCTCCTCCAGCTCACCGGTGTGGCCCAAGACCTCACCCAGCTCACCCAGGATTCTTGCCTTCAGCTTTGGTCTCCCCTTCCCTAAATTTTGCAGGGCCCACTGGAAGTAGGAGATAGAGGCCTGATTGCTATAGAGCTTCTTGGCCTTTAATCCCGCCTGCCAACAGTAGGTTGCCACCTTGGCCCCCCCCTGACCCCTCAGAAAGTGATAGGCAAGCTCCTCTATCCCCTTTGACCTCTTCTCCATTGCTATCCCCACCCTTTGGTGCATCCTCCTCTTCTCCTCTGACGGGATGCGGGAATAGACCAGGTTTGAGGTGGTCTGGTGGGAGATCTCACCCATAGCTGTCCCCGACTGCCAGCTTCTCCTTATCAGCCTCTTCCTCTCCAGATCATTCATAGGCTGGGTCAACTCTTCTGGAGCAAGGGACAAGACGACCGGCAAAATCTCAAGCTCAACTGGATGGTTGATCACCGCCAAGGCCTGCAGGAGTTGAAGCTCTCCCCGGGTCAACTTCTCCAGCCTCTTCTCCATCACCCCATTGACCGAGGCAGGGATCTCAAAATCCGCCAACCTACTGGAGTCACATTTCCACTTCCCATCCTGACGGTAGAGTATGCCCTCCTCGGTGAGGGACTTCATGGTCTCCTCAATCAGCAGGGGGTTACCACCTGCCCGCTGGATTATCTTCTCCTCGACTTCATGGGGGACCTGAGTAACCCCCAGCATTGAGCCGATAAGTTCCCTCACCTCAGATTTCCCCAACCTCTCCAGGGGCAGGTTTTGGCAATAATCCTCATTTTCTATCTCCTTCAGAGAAGCTGGTATTTCCTCTTCATCCTGGAGGTTGGCACAGATGAGGATTCTCTCTTCCTTGCTGTTTCTCCCCAGATAGGAGAGAAGCTCCAGGTTGATCTCATCGGATAATTGGATGTCGATGAGGGCCAGAAGAAGGGGGTTGGAGGAGGAGACCTGGCAGAGGAAGGAGGTAATCGCATCGTGTAACCTCAACTTCTCCTGATCCGGCTCGAGCTCTGGCGATGGCTTGGCCTCGATCAGCGAGGGAAGTAGCTTTACCAGCTCCGATGAATACCTTTTCAGGGAGGGATCCTCCTTATCCAGGGTTCCCACAACCCCCCGCAGGATCTCCACCCACGGTTGATAAGGATCTCCCCCCTCCTGATAACACTTTCCACAGAAGAA
>DAOVCL010000199.1 GCA_030670005.1 Candidatus Zixiibacteriota bacterium
TCCAATTTTTGTGAGTTCTTTATTTTGAATATCTTGTGATAATCTTGTGAAATCTCGTGGTTTCCCAACGCATAATCCGGGATGAAATCTAAATTTCCTTGACCTAAGGAGGTTTATTTAGTATAATGTTCTCTGATGGAGAAGGAATTCCAGCGAAAGTTAAGGGGCAAAATAGAATCCCCTCAGGGAGTTGATCCAAACATCCTGGAGGTCGTTGACTATGCCTACCAGGGGAGAAGGGACATCCAGGTGGAGATCTCCTGCCCGGAGTTCACCTCCCTCTGTCCGCTCACCGGTCTCCCCGACTTTGGTAAGCTAATCATAAGATATACCCCCGAGCGGTTGATCATAGAGCTAAAATCCCTAAAATATTACCTCCTGCAGTATCGTCAGGTAGGGGTATTCTATGAACACCTGCTCAACCAGATCCTAAAGGATCTGGTCTCGGTGGCTCAGCCCAAATATATGGAGATCCTGGGGGAGTTCACCATCCGAGGCGGGATCAGCACCAAGGTGAGGGTTGAATACAGAAAAGAGGAGGAGAAAAATTGAGTAAGGTTGTCATCGTCGAGCCTCGGGGCGTCTTCAATGCCTACAGCTACTTTAAGCTTCCCCTTCTGGGGCCCATCTACCTGGGCACTATCCTGAAGAACAAGGGACATAAGGTTAAAATTATAACCGAAAACTATACCCCAGCCTATGATGAGAAAAGGGACAGACTGCACCCAGCGATACTGGACGCCAATGTAGTTGGGATCTCCTCTATGACCTCCACGGTTAACCGGGGCTACCAGATAGCCCAGGCCATTAGAAGACAGAGACCAAATATCAAACTCTTGATGGGTGGTCCCCATGTCACCTTCCTGGCCCAGGAGGCCACAGAATATGTGGACACAGTGATCACCGGGGAGGCGGAACACCGAATAGTTGATGTGGTGGAAGGAAAAATAACCGACAAAATAGTTAACGGGGAGCCAGTTGAGAATCTGGACTCCCTTCCCATCCCGGATCTATCCCTCTTGGAGAAGATGGATTCAAACCTCCGTTTCGTTCCCATCTCCACCTCCAGGGGATGCCCTTACGACTGCATCTTCTGTTCGGTGACCAAGATGTTTGGCCGCAAATACCGTTTCCGCAGCCCGGAGGCAATAGTGGATGAGATCGGCTACCGCATTCGCTCTGGCTACCGCAAATTCTTCTTCTACGACGACAACTTCGCCGCCAACCAGGAGGGAACAAAGGTTATGATGGAAAGTTTACTGAGGAAAGACTACAGGTTCACCTGGTCAGCGGAGACCAGGGTAGATGTAGCTAAAGATGATGAGCTTCTCAAACTTATGTCTCAGGCAGGCTGTTTGTGCCTCTTTTTGGGATTGGAGTCGGTAAGCCCTGAGACCCTGCTGAGCTATAACAAGAGACAAACAGTGGACGATATTCGAAACAGCATCAAGAGAGTTAAAGCCAACAATATGAGGGTGCACGGTATGTTCGTCTTGGGCTCAGATGAAGATGATTCCCAAACGGTGCAGCACACGGTGGATTTCTGCCACAAATACGATTTAGACACCGCCCAGTTTTCTATCCTCTTTCCCATTCCAGGCACCAGACTCTATGACATTCTGGAATCGGAGGGAAGGATCTTCACCAAAGATTGGTCCTTATACGATGGCACTCATGTAGTCTTCAAACCCAAGAAGATGAGGCCCCTGGAACTACAGAGGCTCTATATCTGGGCCTGGAAGAGTTTCTATTCCCTGGGCAATAATATAAAAACCTTTATCGCCTCCCGCTATCTCTTGAACAGATGGAGGAGATTAAACGGGAAGTTCTTAGGTTACTTAAGGGGTTTGGGAAAGGCCTATTAGAAAGGCAAAACGAGAAATTCAATCTGGCAACCCCCTCCTGATCCAGCCGTTGCCGGAGTGGATGGATGAAATAACCGTTCTACTCACGAGGAGACAAGATGAAGAAATTGCTTTACCTTTCTTTCTGCGGGATTCTTCTTATGCTGGTCATCTCATTGGTGGGCCATTTTACCACCGAAGGACCTTCTGGTCAGAGATCTACAACCATTAAGAATCCTCAGGGGCCAGATATCTACTTTAAGGAGAAAGTCTTTGACTTTGGGGAGGTGGATGAAGGGGAGAAGGTGGCCCATAGTTTCAAGTTTAAGAACAGGGGAGATGCTTTGCTGAAGATAAAGAAGGTGGGAAGCACCTGTGGCTGCATTGCCGCTTTGGGCACCAAGAAAGAGCTTGAGCCAGGGGAGTCTGGGGAGATAAAGGCCGTCTTCAACTCCCAGAACTATATGGGCTGGGTGCGAAAGGTTATCTATGTCCAATCCAACGACCCTGATGAGTCAACGGTTGCCCTCCACATCACTGGAAAGGTCTTAGTGGATATTGGGGTAAATCCTCGTCGGGTAGACTTTGGCCAGGTGCAGGTGGGAGAACCACACCAAAAGAAGATCGAACTCTTCCCGATGAAGTTGAAAGGGCTTGAGGTGGAAAAGGTGGAGTCATCTGTCCCCTACCTGACCACCCGTCAGGAGGAAAAGAACATTGAGGGTAAGCCTGGAGTGGAGTTAACCGTCCTTTTGACCCCAGATGCTTCTCTCGGGAGACTATCGGAAAGCCTGAAGATACATACCAACAGCAAGAAGCAATCAGTTATCTCTATCCCCATAATCGGCACCATCAGGGGAGGTGTCTGGACAAGTCCGGAGGAGCTGGTCTTCGGTTGCCATCGGGGGCACAAGAGAACCCTCGAGCTTACGGTAAATATAGGGGAGAGAAAAGGGTTTAAACTATTGAAGGCCAAAGATGAGTTAGGATATGTAACCGCAGAAATATCCCTTTTCAAGGAAGAGCAGCTACATCAGGTTTACCAGATAGAAGTGCAGGTTAAACCCGACGCACCGGTTGGATCACTTATGGAAAAACTACACCTCTACACAAACGATAAAGAACACCCGATGCTTGATGTCTCCCTCCAGGGTTTCATCCATTGAGCCATGCCTTTTTGCTTCGTGGCCTGCCAGTGGTATATTCCCG
>DAOVCL010000131.1 GCA_030670005.1 Candidatus Zixiibacteriota bacterium
GAGCTCTATCAGCACTGGGGGAAGCCCATTTCAGCCCCAGTTTCTTTGCATTCCGAAAGCCTTAAGGTAAATTGCAATCCCCCATTGTTAGGTCAAGTTCATCTGTTCTACACATTTTAGGAAAAATCTTTCCGTTTAAGCTCTTGATCAGGAACGAATTATGACTTGAAGGATGAAATCCTCCCTTTTGAGCCTTTTTGTATGGCAAGGGGATTGCTATGTAACTTTTGCAGACAATTGGATACAGCCAAGATAAAAAGAGTAATAGGAGGGCTACCAATGCATGATGTGATGACCGCTGCCGAGGCAGCAGATTATCTCCGGCTTCATGTGAAAACCCTCTGTCGTCTAGCAAGAATGGGAAAGGTGCCAGCCTGCAAGGTGGGTAACGAGTGGAGATTTCTTAAGGAAACCCTGGATCGTTGGCTACGCACCTGGGACGACAGATAACCATAACAGGCATATACTTACAACAATGGAAGATATCGGCTCTCAGATAGAACACCTGAGTAAAAAGGTGGAAGATATGGAGAGGATGGTGGAGGGGATTCACCAGATAAGCCTGGAGATGGTGGGAAGCTACAGGGTGAAGCTTACTATGGAACTCGTTTTTGGTCTCTTGGCCGAGTTTTACGACTGTGAGAGGGGGATTCTTCTCTGGAGAAAAGGGGCTGACTTCATCCCTGCAGGAGCATTGAGGATAGAAGAGGTAGAGAAGGATGAATGGAGGATAGAGGCAAAGGGGATTTCCTCCTACCTAAAGGATAAAAGGAGGCCACTTTCCCTTTCCAGTTTACCCACAGCCCTTTTGCCCTTCTCCCAAAAGGGCCTACACATTCTTCTCCCCCTTCAGGGGAAGAGGGGACTCGCCGGAATACTCCTCTTCGGCCTGGGGGGTGAGGCGCTCTTAGAACCCACGGAGGAGAGGATCTTGCAGGTTCTGGCTAATTTCCTCGTTCTTTCTCTGCAGAAGGAGAGGCTTTACATAAAGGCAACTAACCTCTCCAGGAAGTTTAAAGCCCAATTGGAAATAGCCACACGAGAGTTTAGAGCTTTAAACAAGGAGTTGAAGAAGAAGATATATAATCTCCACAATCTATTCCAGGTGAGCACTAACGTTTACGCCATATTTGACATAAATCATCTCTTCAACTCACTACTTCTTACCATATTAGGCCAAATAGGGGCCAAGAGCGTAACCATATTCCTGTCAGCAGGGGATGGAGAGGGGAGGTTGATCCCTAAGTTTTACAAAGGGATCAGGGAGGATGAGATCTCAGATCTGATTTTGAAAAGGGAGGATAAATTCTCCCGCTTTATGGCACGGAAGGGAGTACCTGTATTGGCTACCCAGATTGATGAATCCCTCCTTAAGGAAAGGGAATTTATCCATTTGAAAAAACTTGAGCTTGAGCTCTTTTCCCCTCTTCTGGTGTCAGGAGAGCTTATGGGAATAATGGCCTTAGGAGGAAGGGTAAACGGGGAGCCGTATCACCCAGAGGACCTGGAGATGTTAGCTATCCTTACTAATATGGCTGGGGTAGCTATTGGGAATGTGAAAGAGTATAAAAAAGTGGAGAAACTCTCCTATACCGACGGGATGACCGACCTACATAACTATAGGTATTTCTCTAACCGTTTGGAGGAGGAGATAATTAGAGCAAAGAGGTATGATCACACCTTATCCCTGATAATCCTGGATATTGACCACTTCAAGAATTATAACGATAGCTTAGGCCATCAACAGGGTGATGTGGCCTTGAAGGAACTCTCTGAGATATTAAGGAAATCTGTGCGAAAAATCGATATAGTCTCCAGATATGGGGGGGAGGAGTTCTGTGTGATAATGCCTGAGGTGAAGAGTTCAGGCTGTAAGAAGTTTATGGAGAGGCTGAGGAAGAAGGTGGAAGATCACCATTTCAAGGGAGAGGAGGTTCAACCGAAGGGAAAGATCACCGTAAGCTTGGGTGGAGCTACTTTCCCCCAGGATGCAGCCACTATGGATGAGTTCATCTACAAAGCAGATTTCTGCCTCTATGAGGCCAAGAGAGGAGGTCGCAACTGCTCGGTTAGCTATGGAGAGCTGCACTCGCCTCGAGAGGTCGTGCCCGCTCTCTTCGGGGGTTGAGATGGAAGGGAATAGGCCAATGGGGATTTTCCCGGGGAATGGAAATTTGTTAGAGCTAAACCGGGAGTTGAAGAGGAGGGTCTTTGACCTGAATAGCATATATGATCTCTCCAGCCAACTACAGAAGGCAGAGGATATGGAAAGGTTGGTCAATATCTTTCTGCTCACCTTGGTGGGCAAGACAGGCTGTATCTCGGCCTCCCTCCTTTTGCCGGATGAGAGGGGGAGCTTCCGAGTCAAGTATGGCAAGGGAGTGGATTGGGAAAAAGCGGCAAAGCTGAGGGTTACAGAGGGAACCCCCCTTTGGGAGGAGCTAAGGAGAGAGGGTTACCTTTTCATCGAGAAGGCTTCTGACAAGGCGGAGAGAGATGTTCAAGAGATAATCAGGGCTACAGGGGCCAAGCTTATTTTCCTCATTCCTTTCCGGGATGGGCAAAAGGCCTGTTTAACCTTAGGGGAGAAGCTTGGCCAGAGCCAAATCCAGGAAAAGGATCTGCAGGTAATCTCTATCCTTTCCTATCAGATGTCTGCTGCCTTGGAGAGCCTGATCCTGTTCGGGGAACTGAAGGATATGTATACCAGCGCGGTGATGGCCCTTATCGCCGCCGTAGAGGCCAGAGACCCATATACCAAGGGGCATGCAGAGAGGACAAGCCGCTGGGCGGTGAAGATTGGCAGGGAGTTAGGATTTAGGGGTGAAGAGCTGGAGAGGTTTGGCTTCAATGTCCTTCTCCACGACATTGGAAAGATCGGTTTAAAGGAGAATATAATCTGGAACCATCCTGGTAATCCCCTCACCCCCCTCCAGTGGGAGGAGGTGAGGCTTCACCCCCAGGTGGGGGCTAAGATCCTCCAGGAGGCGAGATTTCTGGATGAGGCGGTGGAGCTGGCACTCCATCATCACGAAAGGTTCGACGGAAAGGGCTATCCGGATGGGCTCAAAGGGGAGGAGATCCCCCTCAAGGTGAGGATATTGAGCGTGGCCGACTCCTATGATGCGATGATAATTGACCGGCCATACCGGAAGGCCCTCTCCCCAGAGGAGGCGATAGAGGAGCTGAGGGTAGGGAGGGGGAACCAATTTGACCCCCAGGTGGTGGATGCCTTTCTTCGGGTTTTGAGGAAGGACCGGCTTTCCCAGGTCATTACGGATTTGCAGAAATTCACCACAGATAACCAGGGAGAAGTGGCAAAGCCCCAGCCAAACAACACCCACGGATTAGGATGAAAAGACGAAAGCCGAGAGGCGGAAAATGGGAATTGGAAAATAAGAAAATGGGAATGGCGAATACCGAATACCACCACGAATGACCACGGAATTAAACGGAAAAAGAAGGAACACAAATGGGAGGGACGTTCGTCGTAGATCGTTGCTCGTAAAGCTGATAGCTGAATGCTGACCGCTGAAAGCTGAATAGTCACCACAGAATCACTCAGAGAGTAGTTCTCTTTCTATTTTCCAATTTCAGTTTTTCTACCCGGCTTTCCCGACCCGTCATGGTCGGGACGGGTAGTCGAGGGTTGATAGGGCTTTAGCCCGTTCATTGGACTCAAATCCACGGGCCTCAAAGGCCCTTAACCCGCACTAAAGTGCGGTAGAAGCCCCTACTGCCACCAAACCAGAAAAGGGATGTGGCCTGAAAACTTTGTCGTAAACAAGTTCTTGCAAAATTGACGAGAACAATAAAGCAGGGATCAGGAATAGCAAGCATAAATCTCATTTTTAATTCTCAATTCATAATTATTTTCTTCCGTGAGATTCCGTGGTGAACCCTTACGCTGATTTAAATCAGGGAGGAGGAGTTGTCCAAAAGAGGCAAGGAGAATGTAATGGATCTTCTGCAGGACCTTGATTATGAGATGGATGAGGTGAAGGAGATCCTCTCTCAGAGGAGGACTGAGAGATTGGAGGAGAATGGCTCCAAACTGGCTATGCTGCTCGACATCAGCAAGGCCATCAATTCCATTCTTCACTTAGACGAGCTGTTGAAGATGGTTATGGATATGGTTATTAAGGTGACCAGGGCGGAGAGGGGATTTTTGCTGCTTATTGATGAGCAAGGCCAGCTTCAGGTGGAGACTGCCTACAATCTGGAGGGGGAGAAACTGAAAAGGGATGATTTCAAGGTGAGCAGGAGCATAATAGATGAGGTAGTGAAGAAGAGTAAGTCAATCTGGGTAACAGATGTGGGGAGGGATGGAGCCTTGCAGGACAGGTCGAGCATTCTGGAATTGGATCTGAAGTCGGTAATGTGTGTCCCCTTAAAGGTTAAAGGGAGGCTCATCGGAGTTATCTATGTGGATAGTCAATCGATTAGCGAAAGCTTTTCGCAGGAAGACCTTGTCCTCTTTGAGACTTTAGCCAATCATGCCTCTATCTCCATTCAAAATGCCAAACTGTATTGGATGGCCATTACCGACTCTATGACCGGACTCTATAACCACTCCTACTTCCATCGCCGGCTTGAGGAGGAGTTGAAAAGGGCGAAGAGATACAGATCCTGCCTCTCCCTGATAATGGTGGATATAGATGGCCTGAAGAGGGTTAATGATAGCTTTGGCCACCTGGAGGGTGATCGAGTCTTAACCGGTGTGGCCTCTATTCTGAAGGATAATATGAGGGCTGTGGATGTGATCTGTAGATACGGTGGAGACGAGTTTATGATCATACTTCCTAACACACCTGGGGAGAAGGCCCAAAAGCTATGTCAGAGGATAGAGGAAAGGATAAAGGAGAAGTTGACCAGGAATGATGGAAAGGTAATAACTGTAAGCTGGGGGATCTCCTCTTATTCTGCCCTCTGCTCCAACAAAATAGAACTGATAGACAGAGCAGATGGGGAGATGTATAGGATGAAGAGGGAGAAGGGAAGGTGACCGTGGTATGGGGTCAGCCCTTGACATTTGACAAAAGCCTCTGGAGGTTCATTTAAAACCTGGAATCTAATTATGAGCAATTCAAAGGTTGCTTAAAAGAGGCCCAGGAGAAATACGGTTGTCTGCTCTATTGTTATCTGTTTATGAGCAATCATTATCACCTGGCAGATAGGTCAGTTTTGTGGCGATATTAGCTATTCAGTTGTAACCTCAGAGATTTGCACAACAGATAGCGAAAGATACGAATTTAAAGAGGAAATAGAGGATATCACCCAGAATTTGTCAAATGTCAAGGGCTGACCCCTATCTTCTTCCATCTGCCCTGCATAAACCAGCCAAAGGTGATAAGCCCATTGGCCAGATCGGAGAGGGCAAGCCCAACCCAGATGCCGGTTGTCTCCAGGCTACGGGAGAGAAGAAGGCAGAGGGGGATACGCAGGATAAGGAGGGTAAAGCCAGTGATGTCCCTCGGAGAGATGGTATCCCCTGCCCCATTCATAGCCCTGCTGAGGACAATAGAGGTCCCCAGAAAGACAAAGCTCAAAGTAAGGATGTGTAGATAGCTGACACCTATCTTCACCACATCGGGTTGCGGGTTGAAGACAGAGATAATGGGTTCCGCAAAGGTAAAGAAGAGACTACCGACAAGGACCATAAAGAGGCTATAGAAAAGGCAGGAG